>JAEXXR010000143.1 GCA_023405705.1 Actinomycetes bacterium | reverse complement strand
CGCTACGCCGCGATCCGCTCGACGCCGGGCGCCTCCTCCTCGCCGGCGATCAGGTCGAGCACGGCGCGGCGGACGCGCTCGTCGACCGGCCGCTGCTCGACCGGCTCGTCCGGGTCGGGCTCGGCCGGCGCGGCGAGCGCCTCGGCGATCGTCAGGCCGCCCTCGAAGCGGTCGATCACGCGCGGGTCGATGTAGGAGCCGCGCGCGACCGCGGGCGTGTTGCCGAGGAACTCGGCGACCGCTCTCACCGCCGCGACGACGATCCGTCTGCGCGACGCTCTCGGCCCGGCCTGGTCGGCCCGCACCGCCAGCTCGACCGCCATCAGCGCGGTCGCGTTCCAGGTGCGGAAGTCCTTCGCGCTGAAGTCGCCGCCGGCCGCCTCCTTCAGGTAGCCGTTGACCTCGTCGGCCTTCACGTCGACCCAGCGGCCGCGCTCCTTGTAGGCGAGCAGCTCGGGCCCGCCGCCGCGCCGCTGCTTCAGCGCGCGCACGATCTGCGTCGCGTCGTCGTCGAGGATCTGCTGGACGCGGCGGCGGCCGTGCTTGGCGGGGTAGTCGAAGACGAGCACGTCGTCCTCGTCGCGCACGCGCACGTGCCTTCTCAGCAGCGTCGTCAGCCCATAGGTCTCGTTCTGCTGGGCGTAGTCGTCGCTGCCGATGCGGAAGAAGCCGACGTCGAGCAGCCGCACGCTGCACGCCAGCACGCGGTTGCGGTCGACCGCGTCGCCGCGCAGGTCGTCTCTGACGCGCCGCCGCAGCGCGGGCAGTGCGCGGGCGAAGGCGACCATCGCGTCGAACTTGGCGGCGTCGCGGCGTCTGCGCCAGGCGTCGTGGTAGCGGTACTGCTTGCGGCCGGCGGCGTCGATCCCGGTCGCCTGGATGTGGCCCATCGGGTCGGGGCAGATCCACACCTCGGTCCACGCAGGCGGGATCGCGAGCGCGCGGATGCGGTCGACGGTCGGCTCGTCCTCGATCGCCCTGCCGTCGGTGCCGACGTAGCGGAAGCCGCGGCCGCGGCGCAGGCGGGAGATGCCGGGGGAGGAGCAGTCGACGCGGCGGGTGCGTGCCATCGCCTCGCACCGTTCCCGCGCATGCAGCGCTGTACGCCCGCTCCGGCGCGCTGTACAACTGCCGGAGTGGATCCGCTGCGGCCAGTGAGAGCGATCGACCGACTCCAGCGCCGCAAGCCGGTGCTCGGCTTCCCGATCGCCGTCATCAAGAAGTTCTCCGACGACAAGGCCGGCCACCTCGCGGCGCTGATCGCCTACTACGGCTTCTTCTCGATCTTCCCGCTGCTGCTCGTGCTCGTGACCGTGCTCGGCTACGTGCTGGAGGGCAACGAGGAGTGGTACGACCGGATCGTCGACTCGGCGCTCGCGCAGTTCCCGGTGATCGGCGAGGACATCTCGATCGGCGCGCTGAGAGGCGACACGCTCGCGCTCACGATCGGCGTCGTGACGGCCCTGTGGGCCGGCCTGGGCGTGACGATCGCCGCGCAGCGGGCGATGGACGAGGTGTGGGACGTCCCGCACCGCAAGCGGCGCGACTTCATAATGTCGCGGCTGCGCGGCCTGCTGGTGCTGGTGACGCTCGGCGGGCTCAACCTCGCGATCACCGTCGCGGTCGGCCTGATCGTCGGCGGCCTCGGCAACTTCGGCGTGAAGGCCTCCGGCTACGCGCTGACGCTGCTGCTGAACGTCGTGCTGTTCTGGGCCAGCTTCCGGCTGCTGACGGCGCGCACGATCCCGCTCAGGGACCTGTGGCTCGGGATCGCCCTGGCCGCCGTCGGCTGGGCCGCGCTGCAGACGCTCGGCGGCGTCTACGTCGATCGCGTCGTCGCGCGCGCCTCGACGACCTACGGCTTCTTCGCGATCGTCATCGGCCTGCTCTCGTGGCTCTACCTCGGCGGCGTGATCCTGCTCTACGCCGCCGAGGCGAACGTCGTGCGCGTGCGCCGGCTGTGGCCGCGCGGGCTGTTCGACCCGTCGACCGCGGCCGACGTGCAGGCGATGCGGGCGCTCGCGAAGATCGAGGAGCGCACCGACGACGCGCGGGTCGAGATCAGCTTCGCGCCCAAGAACGGCGCCCGCGACGATCCGGCGGGCGCCGAGAGGGAGCGGGAGCGCGGCTGACGCCCCCGCCCTGCCGGCTGGAGCCCAGCTACACGGCGTGGCTGCGGCCGCTGCGCGCGCCGGTCAGGAACAGCACGATCGCGACGATGCCGAGCACGAACAGGATCGGGTTGACGACGACGCCGCCCGCGATCGCGAGCACGAGCAGCACGATGCCGAGGATGAGCCACAGCATTGAAGAGTCCTCCTGTGTAGTACCGCCGCGTGATTCCCCTCGATCGCGGCTGGTGCGGGTGTGTGAGAAGAGCTACCCCGCCCCTCGCAGGAGCATTCGGCGTTTGTCCGGTCGGCGCGGCGGCGCGCGTCGCGGAGGGGCGCGGAAGCCCGGCCGCGCGCCGCTCAGACGATCCGCTCGCGCCGCAGCCACGCCTCCGTGCGGGCCATCCCCTCGGCGAGCGGCACGCGCGGCGCGTAGCCGAGC
>JAEXXR010000128.1 GCA_023405705.1 Actinomycetes bacterium | reverse complement strand
GGTCGGCGGCGCAGGCCAGCTCGATCCCGGCGCCGGCGGCGACGCCGTCGATCGCGGCGACGACCGGCTTGCGCGCCGTGACGAGCGCCTCCGCGACCCGCAGGTAGGTCGCGTCCTTCGTCGCCGGATGGCAGGCGACCGTCTCGACCGATCTCGTGCGCATGAAGTCGGTCAGCGTGTGGATGTCGTCGCCGGCGCAGAAGGCGCCGCCGGCGCCGGTCAGCACGATCGCCCGCACGGCCGGGTCGGCGGCGGCGTCGACGACCGCGGCCAGCAGCGCGTCGGCCAGCTCGCGGTCGAGCGCGTTGAGGCGGCGCGGCCGGTCGAGCGTCAGCCAGCGGGCGCCGTCGCGGTCTGCGACGCCGAGGACGGATGCGGTCACGAGGCGTTCCTTTCGACGGCCGGCGCGAGCGCTCGCAGCGCGTTGTCGTGCAGCCAGGCGCGGGCCGTGCGGGGGTCGAGGTCGGGGGTGATCAGCTCGTCGGCGAGCTGGCGCGGCGTCAGGCCGTGGGCCCAGCTGGTCGAGCCGAAGACGATCTGGCCGCGGATCGAGCCGCGGCCGTGCAGCAGCACCGGCTCCCAGCCGGAGCCGGTCGCGCGCATGTGCGGACCGCGGTGGGTCGAGAGGTCGAGGTAGACGTTGCGGTGGCGCTGGCAGACGGCGACGAGCGGCCCGACCCACGGCCAGCCGCCGTGGCCGACGACCAGCTTCAGCCGCGGGTGGCGGCCGGCGATCGCGTCGACGTGCCGCCACGAGCACAGCTCCAACGGGCGCTCGATCGCGAAGTGCTGGCCGGTGTGGAGCCACAGCGGCAGCTCCAGCTCGGCGAGCCGCGCGAACAGCCGGTCGGCCGCGGGGCCGAGCAGGTCGGCTGCGTCGAAGAACGGGATCACGCTCGCGCCGCGGGCGCCGAGCTGCTCGACGCACCGCTCCAGCTCGGCGACCGGGTCGGGGTCGTCGAGCGACAGGCCGGCCCACCACTCCAGGCGGTCGCGGTGAGGCGCGGTCAGCGCGGCGACGCGGTCGTTGAGCGTGGTGCCGTCGGCGAGCGGGAGCGGGAAGCCGTGGACCGCCTGCACGGCGATCTCGTCGCGCTCCAGCGCGGCGACGTGGGCGTCGACGTCGACCGTCAGCCCGCCGCCTGCGAGCAGCAGGTCGACGACGCGGTCGAGCTGGTCCGCGGCGATCGCGGCGCGGACCGCGTCGTGGTCGGCGCCGGCGCCGGTCGCGAGCGTCCGCCAGAAGACGCGCAGGTAGTGCGGGGCGTGACGGGCGAAGCGGCGCAGGTACGCCTCCCAGCCGTCCGCGTCGAGGACGATGCCGCAGACGTCGACGACCGGGATCCGCTCGGCGGCGGCGTCCGGCTCAGCCATCGGAGCCGACCGCCTGGCGGCGGATCCTGATGCCGGCCTGCTCGCGGTCCCACGTGTCGGCGGTCAGCCCCTCGTCGGTCAGCTCGTGCTTGCGCACCTTGTTGGTCGGCGTCAGCGGCAGCGCGTCGACGACGCGCACGTAGCGCGGGACCATGTAGTGGGCCATCCGTCTGGCGCAGAAGGCGATCAGCTCGGCGAGGTCCAGCTCGGCGCCGGCGACCGGCGCGACGACGATCAGCACCTCGTCCTCGCCGTGCTCGCTCGGGACGGGGACGGCCGCGACCTCGCGCACGCGCGGGTGCGCGAGCACCTCGGTCTCGACCTCGTGCGAGGAGATGTTCTCGCCGCGGCGGCGGATCGCGTCCTTCATCCGGTCGACGAAGAAGAAGTTCCCTTCGGCGTCGCGGCGGAAGACGTCGCCGGTGTGGAACCAGCCGTTGCGCCACGCCTCCGCGGTCGCCTCCGGCATGCCGTCGTAGCCGTGGTTCATCGCCCACGGCAGGTCGGTGCGGAGGATCAGCTGCCCGATCGCGCCGACGGGGACCTCGCGGTCGTGCTCGTCGACCAGCCGCGCCTCGACGCCCTGTCGCGGTCTGCCGCAGGTGCCGGCGGCGGCCGGGTTGCGCTCCGTCACGAGCGGGCACGAGACCTCGGTCATGTTGAAGAGCGAGTAGAGGTCGACGCCGAACCGCTCGCGGAAGGCGCCGGCGTCGTCGGGCATCGGCAGCACGATCGCCGTTCTGAGCGGGTGGTCGCGGTCGCGCGGGCCGGGCGGCTGCTTGGCGAGGAAGGTCGCCATCACGCCCAGCAGCGTCGCGGCGGTGACGCCCAGCTCGCGCACGACGTCCCAGAAGCGCGTCGTCTGGAACGAGTCGACGACGGCGATCGAGCCGCCGAGCGCCATCATCCCGGCGACGCCGATCGTCCCGCCCGCGTGGAACAGCGGCAGGTGGACGATGTAGCGGTCGCGCGCGTCGAGCATCCCGTCGAAGGCGCCGTTCGCGCTCGACCACAGGTGCAGGTACGACGACAGGACGCCCTTCGACGGTCCGGTCGTGCCGGAGGTGTAGACGATCGACTGCAGGTCGGTCGCGCCGACGTCCGGGAGGTCGGAGGCCGGCGCGCTCTCCCGCAGCAGCGAGGCCGGGACGACGCGCAGGCGCGCCGGCAGGTCGCCGGGCGCCTCGCCGCCGGCGACGACGAGCGCCTCCAGCTGCTCGGGGACCGGCCGCGGCAGCCGCTCGACGAGTTCGCGGTGGGCGACGAGCACGCGGGCGCGCGAGCTGTCGATCACGTGCCGCAGGACGCCGCCGCGCAGCGCGACGTTCATCGGCACGTAGACGGCGCCGAGCAGGTTCGCGCCGAACCAGGCGCGCAGCACGTCCGGGCCGTTGGGCAGCCAGCAGAGGACGCGGTCGCCGGGGCCGACGCCGAGCTCGCGCAGGGCGCCGGCGGCGCGCAGCGCGTGGTCGAGCGTCTCCGCGTACGTCCAGCGGCTGCCGTCGGCGAAGACGGCGAAGGTCTCCTCGCCGCGCTCGCGCGCCTGCCGCCGCAGCAGCGGGCCCGTGACGCAGCGGTCGTCCGGGGGGAAGCGTGGGTCTCGGGTCATATGAATGATCGTTTATACATATGGCAGACGGAGGAGGGCGCCGTCAAGCGCGGCGACCGTCTTGCATGCTCGCCGGGCCGGGTGCTCGCTGCAAGCGCGTTGGTCCGCACGCGGCCCGGGAAGGCGGTATGCATGAACGTACGTTTACAAAGGTGAATGAACGTTGCTACAGTCGCCGCCGACGTCGTCGTCACCATCAGGAGGAGAGCGATGTACCGACGCACCGAGATGTCCGGCGGGATGACCCGCCGTGCCGTCGTCGCCGCCGGCCTGCGCGCAGGCGCGGGGCTGGCCGGACTGACCGCCGCCGGCGCCCTGCTGGGCTGCGGCGACAGCAGTGACAGCGCCGCAGGCGGCAGACCGGACGGGCCGATCAAGCTCGGCACGCTGCAGCCGATCACCGGCGCGCTGTCGTCGAGCTGGATGCCGACCTTCCTCGCGCTCGACGTGGCGGTCGAGGAGATCAACAGAGCCGGCGGCGTGCTGGGCCAGAGAATCGAGCTGGTGCGCACCGACGACGAGGGCGCGCCCGGCAGAGAGCCGGCCGCCGTCCGCAAGCTGTCGGGCGAGGGCGTCCGCTTCATCGCGGGGCCGACCGGCAGCTCCCAGACGCTGTCGGCGCTGGCCGCCACGACCCCGGCGAGAATCATCTCCTGCGGCTACGCGGGCGACGACGAGGTCGGCGACGCCAGCCGCTACCCGTACCACTACTCCTGCATCTTCAACACGACGCAGTCGGCGCGGACCGCGGTGCGCTTCGCGCTCGACGACCTGCGCACGAGAAAGATCGGGATCCTCTCCGAGAACACCGCGTACGGCTCGGCGTCGACGAAGGCGTCGACCGAGCTGCTGGCGCAGGAGGGCGTCAAGCCCGTCTCGGTCCAGACCTATCCGATCGACGCCCAGGACCTGCGCCCCTACCTGCGCAACCTGCGCGAGGCCGGCGCCGAGGTGCTGCTCGGCTGGGTCGGCAGCGGCGCGGCGCTCGTGCAGCTCGTCAGCGGCCTCAAGTCGCTCAGCTGGTACGTCCCGCTCGTCGGCCACACCAGCCTGCTGCTGACGCCGATCGTCGCCGGCATGCCCGAGCAGATGCTCGACCAGACCTACGGCATGTACTACCGGCCGCTGACGTGGACGAGATCGGAGCCGATCGCCGCCCCGCAGGAGAGATTCGCCTCCAGCATCCAGGGCTTCAGAGAGACGCCGACGCTCGGCGTCGCGATGGCGGCCGCGCCGTACTACGACTTCGCCCACCTGCTGACGGAGGCGATCGGCAGAGCCGGCACGCTCGACGTCGGCGCGGTCAAGGAGGAGATGGACGCGATCAGGGACCACGCGACCCTGCTCGGAAGC
The DNA here is from genome assembly GCA_023405705.1 of Actinomycetes bacterium. Next base: position 660 of record JAEXXR010000128.1, on the reverse strand, counting down.
GTCACCTTCACCGCCGAGGAGCACTCCGGCCTCGCCGACGAGGACGTCGTGCTGGCGACGGCCCGCTCGGCCGACGACAGACGGGCGCGCGGCGTGTTCCGCGAGCGCGCCTCCAGCTGACGGAGCGGGCATGGACGCGTCGGCTCTCATCGACGGCATCACGAACGGGTGCGGCTACGCGCTCGTCGGGATGGGCTTCAACCTGCTGTTCCGCCCCACCAAGGTGCTCAACTTCGCGCAGGGCGAGATCGTCATGCTCGGCGGCATCGTCGGCGCGGTGCTGGTCGCCGCGGGGGCGCCGTGGGCGGTCGCGCTCGTCGCGGTGCTCGGCGGCGGCGCGCTGTTCGCCGTCGTCGAGGAGCGCGTCGCGATCCGCCCGATCCTGCGCCGCTCGGCGAACGCGAGCGGCTGGATCATCACGACGCTGGCGGTCTCGCTGATCGCCGCCAGCGCCGCCCAGCTGATCTGGGACGCGACGCCGCGCACGCTGGCGGCGCCCGCGCCGCTGTCGACCGACCCGTTCGACGTCGGCGGCGCCCAGGTCAGCTCCTACCAGCTGGCGATCGTCGCGTTCGCGCTGCTGGTCGCCTTCGCCAGCCGGCTCGCCGACCGCTCCCGCCCGGGCCGGATGGTGCTCGCCGTCGCCGAGGACCGCGAGGC
>JAEXXR010000057.1 GCA_023405705.1 Actinomycetes bacterium | reverse complement strand
ACGATCGCGCGGGCGTCGACGCCGGCCGGCAGCGTGCCGTAGACGCGGCCGCCCTCGCCGCCGAGGCGGGCGGCGCAGAAGGCGTCGGCGACGGCCGGCGGGGCGTGGCGCAGCAGCAGTGAGCCCTGCAGCGCGACGGCGAGGTCCTCGACGATCCGGCGGGCGAGGAACTGGCTCTCGTACAGCCGCTCCTCCACCGGCCGCGTGTCCTCCGGCGAGAACAGCGCCTCGACCTGGCCGCGCGCCTTCGCCAGGTGCGCGTCGAAGCGGGCGTCGGCGCCGCTCGCGAGCGCGCATTCGGCGAGGAAGGCCGGCAGGCCCTCGGGCTCCTTGCCGAGCGCGCGCAGCACGTCGAGCGCGGCGACGTTGCCGGAGCCCTCCCAGATCGACATCAGCGGCGCGTCGCGGTAGAGCAGCGGCAGGCCGGAGTCCTCGACGAAGCCGTTGCCGCCGAGGCACTCGAGCGCCTCGTTGGCGTGCGGCGAGGAGCGCTTGCAGACGTAGTACTTCATGACCGCGGTGGCGAGCCGGCGGAAGGCGGCGTCGTCCTCGTCGTAGGCGCGCGCGACCCGCATCGAGACGGCCGTCGCGGCCTCCGACTCCAGCGCGAGGTCGGCGAGCACGTTCAGCATCGCCGGCTGGTCGACCAGCTTCGCGCCGAAGGCGGAGCGGTGGCGGGCGTGGTGGATCGCCTCGACGGTGCCGCGGCGGATCGAGATCGTCGAGCCGATCAGGCAGTCCAGGCGCGTGTGGTTGACCATCCGGATGATCGCCTTCACGCCGCCGCCCTCGGTCCCGACGAGCCGCCCGCGGATGCCGCGGAGCTCGACCTCGGAGGAGGGGAGGGAGCGGGTGCCGAGCTTGTCCTTCAGCCGCTGGAACTCCATCCCGGGCCCGCGCTCGACGAGGAAGCAGGAGAGCCCGGCGGGCGCCTGAGCGAGCACGAGGAAGACGTCGCACGGCGGGTAGGAGCAGAACCACTTGTGGCCCCACAGCTCGTAGTCGCCGCCGCCGACCGGGGTCGCGGTCGTGATGTTCGCGCGCACGTCGGAGCCGCCCTGGCGCTCGGTCATCGCCATGCCGGCGATCGCGCCGCCGTCGTAGTCGGGGCGCGTCAGCCGCTCCTCCCACTCGGCCGCCAGCTCCGGCGCGCCGTCGCGCAGCGCGGGGACGACCGCGTAGGTCATCGAGATCGGGCACATCACGCCGCCGTTGGCGTTCGTCCAGACGTTGAACAGCGCCGCGCGCACGACGTGGCCGCCCGCTCTCGGCTCGCGCCACGGCAGCCCGGCGAGGCCGCGCTCGATGCCGCCGCGCAACAGCCAATGCCACGACGGGTCGAGCTCGACCGTGTCGACGCGGTTGCCCCAGCGGTCATAGGGCGTGAGGACCGGCTCGTTGCGCTCCGCCCGCAGCCCGTGCTCGCGCGCCTCGACGGTGCCGACGGCTGCGCCGATCTCCTGCGCGCGCTCCTCGCCCCACGCCCCGCCCTCGCGGTGGAGCGCCTCCTTCAGCGGCAGGTCGACGTCGTAGAAGTTGACCGGATGCAGCGCGGGCGCCTGGTTGAGCACCCGGCGGGTCGGCGCGGCGCGGTCGGCGCCGGTCGCGGTCGGTTCCGTCGTCGTGCTCATCCCGCTCCTCCGTCACCCGGGATCGTCAACGGTTCGGCGCGCGGCCGGGCCCGCGTGAACCGAGATTCACACTACAGCACCGGCGTGAATCGCGGTTCACATCGGTTCGAGGGGGGATCTTCAGCCCGCGACGGTGCCGAAGTCGACGGGGATGCCGAAGCGTTCGCGGACCTCGCGGGCGAGGTCGCCGTCTTCGCGGTAGTCGCGGTGGCCGTCGGGGTGGCCGACGATCACGATGCGGTCGGCGGGGAAGGTGACGAGCGCGTCCTGGACGGCGACGAGCGGCTCGCTGTCGCCGACCTCGCCGGAGGCGTCGATGCCGGCCTCGGTCAGGCGCTCGACCGTCTCGACCTCGGTGCGCTCGGCGTGCTCGATCGCGCGGTCGACGTCGGAGACCCAGAAGCGCAGCGGCGAGTGGGTCGTCGCGGGCGCGATCACGAACACCTCGGCGTCGTCGGGCAGGTCGCTCACGACGCTGCGCAGCAGCTCCGCCGAGATCGCCTCCTCCACCACCACGAGCAGTCGCATGGCCACAGCGGTACCCGCGCCCGCGAATCGGCAAAACCGACGCGCCGGAGGGCGGTGCGACGGGTGGTCGGCGCGCGACCGGCGGGACCGGTGCGCGGCGGGCGAGGCCGAGGTTGGCGCGCGGGCGCTCGACGCCGAACCCGAGCGAATCCTCATCGGCGCGTCGCGAGCGCGCGGATACGATCGCGAGCAGGCACGCGACCGGCGCCCGTCAGCCGCTCGCCACGGCGCAGCAACCGAACGGGAGGGCATGAAGATGGCGACGATCACCGACCACGAGGCCGAGCAGGTCGCGGAGGCGAACCGGACCGACCGCACGCCGGTCGTCTTCGTCCACGGGCTGTGGCTGCTGCCGAGCAGCTGGGACCGCTGGGCGGAGCTGTTCGAGCAGGCCGGCTACACGCCGCTGACGCCCGGCTGGCCCGACGACCCCGCCACCGTCGAGGAGGCGAACGCGAACCCGGACGCGCTCGCGCGCAAGAGCGTCGGCGAGGTCGCCGACCACTTCGCCGAGGTGATCGGCGGGCTGGCGAAGAAGCCGGCGATCGTCGGCCACTCCTTCGGCGGCCTGCTGACGCAGATCCTCGCCGGGCGCGGGCTGTCCGCCGCCTCGGTCGCGATCGATCCGGCGCCGTTCCGCGGGGTGCTGCCGCTGCCGGTCTCCTCGCTCAAGTCGGCCTCCCCGGTGCTCGGCAACCCGGCCAACCGCAACCGCGCCGTCCCGCTCACCTACGAGCAGTTCCGCTACGGCTTCGCGAACGCGGTCAGCGAGGACGAGGCGAAGGAGCTGTACAACACCTACGCGGTCCCAGCCGCCGGCCTGCCGCTGTTCCAGGCGGCGACGGCGAACCTCAACCCGTGGACCGAGGCGAAGGTCAACAGCAGAAACCCCGACCGCGGGCCGCTGCTGATCATCTCGGGCGAGAAGGACCACACGGTCCCGTGGGCGATCGCCAACGCCGCGTACAAGAAGCAGAAGAAGAACCCGGGCGTGACGGAGATCGTCGAGATGGAGAACCGCGGCCACGCGCTGACGATCGACTCGGGCTGGCGCGAGGTCGCCGACACGGCGCTGGAGTTCGTCGGGCGGTTCGTCAGATGAGGCACGGGGAAGCTGCCCGGCCATGGCTGCTTCCCCTATCCGCACGATCCTGCTCGACGTCGACGGCACGCTCGTCGACACCAACTACCTGCACGCGATCGCCTGGCAACGGGCCTTCCGCGACGCCGCCGGCGTCGAGCTGCCGGCGGCGACGCTGCACCGCGCCGTCGGGATGGGCGGCGACAAGTACGTCGGGCACGTCGCCGGCGACGCGGTCGAGTCCGAGCACGGCGACGCGATCCGCGACGCGCACACCGAGCACTACTCCGAGCTGATCGACGAGGCGAGGCCGCTGCCCGGCGCGCGCGACCTGATCGCCGCGCTGAAGCAGCGCGGGCTGACCGTCGTGCTCGCCTCCTCCGGCAAGGCCGAGGAGCTCGACCGCTACCTCGACCAGCTCGACGCGCGCGACCTGCTCGACGGCTGGACGACCTCGGCCGACGTCGAGGAGACGAAGCCGGCGCCGGAGCTGCTGGAGGTCGCGCTGGAGAGAGCCGGCGGCGACGCCGGCTCGGCGCTGCTGGTCGGCGACAGCGTCTGGGACTGCCGCGCCGCCGAGCGGATCGGGATGGCGACGATCGGGCTGCTGAGCGGCGGCTTCGGCGCTGCGGAGCTGCGCGACGCCGGCGCTCGTTCGGTGTACGAGGACGCGGAGGCGCTGGCCGGGCGGTTGGACGAGGCGCTCGCGTAGGCACGAGCCACCGCGCGGTGCATGCGCGCGGCGGCTGCGCGCCCGGCGGCTTCGCGGCGAGGCGGCGAAGCGGCGCGGTTCGCGGACCGCGTGCGATTGGCCGCCGCCGGGCGCGGGAACCGGCGTCGGCATGGCCCACAACGAGATCGACGTCGACGCCCCGCCCGCCTCCGTCTACGCGGTCCTCGCCGACCCGCGCTCGTTCGCGCGCTGGGTCGTCGGCTCGCGTGAGATCCGCCGTGCCGATCCGGGCTGGCCGGCGCCCGGCACCGCCTTCGACCACCGCGTCGGGATCGGCCCGCTGACGGTCGCCGACCACTCCGAGGTGCTCGACGCGACCCCCGACCGGCGGCTGAGAATGCTCGTCAAGGCCCGTCCCTTCACGCGCGCCCACGTGCTGCTGCGGCTGGAGCCGCGGGGAGCCGGCAGAACGCACGTGACGATGGACGAGGACCCCGCCGACCTGCGCAGCCGCCTGTTCATGAACCCGCTGACCGACCCGCTCGTGCGGCTGCGCAACAAGGAGTCGCTGCGGCGGCTGAAGGCGCTCGCGGAGAGAAGGGAGCCGATCCCGGGCGGCGCGCTGCCGCCGCGCGACAGTCCGCGCGAGGCGTCGGTCCAGGGCAGCAGCAGACCGGCGGCGACGTAGGCGCGGCTGCGCCCACGCGGCTCCCGGCCCGCGCCGCCCGCGCCTCCGCCGGCTGACGGCGCGCGAATACGAGGCGGTGCGCCGGGTAGTCGTTGCGACAGAACGTCCAGTCGAACTGCAGCGAGGTGACACAGATGCCTCCGAGAGGCGTGAGAAAGGGAACGAAGCGCGCGCGTCAGTACGAGCACGTGAAGGAGTCGCAGCTCGAGCAGGGCCGCAGCGAGAGACGCGCCGAGGAGATCGCGGCCCGCACGGTCAACAAGGAGAAGGCGCGCAGCGGCGAGTCGAGAACGGCCTCGCGCACCTCCAGACGCGACATCTCCTCCGGTCGCCGCGGCGGCCTCCGCTCCGGCACGAGACGGCCGCGCGGCCGCACCCGCGACCAGCTCTACGAAGAGGCGAGGAAGCTCGGCGTCGACGGCCGCTCGAACATGAGCAAGGAGCAGCTGCGCAAGGCGGTCGACGCGAAGAAGTGAGGCGAGCCGGCCCGCCGCCGGCGCGCGACGGCGTGGGCTCGCGCCCTCGGGCCGCCGCTGCAGACGC
>JAEXXR010000678.1 GCA_023405705.1 Actinomycetes bacterium | reverse complement strand
TCGGCGTGCAGCACCTGCGCCCGCACGCCGTCGATCCCGTGCAGCGCGGCGACGACCGTCTCGCAGTCGGCGGTCCAGCGCGCGCGGTCGGCGGCGTGGTCGCGCGCGGCGTAGTCGCGCAGCGCGGCGAGCAGGCCGGCGATCTCCTCCTTGCCGACCTTCAGCGCACGGCCGATCCCCTGGTGGGGCGGGCCGGCGAGCGTGCCGTCGGCGATCAGGTGGGCGCCGTGCCACGTCTCCAGCCGCACGTCCTGGTCCTGGTGCTGGAGCGCGACCGAGCGGATCAGGTCGGCGCGGCCGTAGAGGAAGCCGGAGGCCGCCGGCCCGCCGATCCACTTGCCGCCGCTGACGGCGACGAGGTCGACGCCGAGCGCGGCGAACCGTCTGAGGCTCTCCGCCGGCGGCACCGCCAGCGAGGCGTCGAGGATCACCGGCACGCCGCGGCGGTGGGCGATCTCGACGACCTGCTCGAGCGGCAGCGCGTTCGCGCCGCTGTTGGAGAAGTACAGGACGGCGGCGGTGCGCTCGCCGATCGCCGCCTCCAGCTCGTACGGGAAGGTGAGGTCGTGGAAGCCGATCTCGACCAGCCGCGCGCCGGCCGCGCGCAGCGCGTGGTCGTAGGCGATCCGCTGGCCGCGGTGGACGACGATCTCGTCGCGCGCGCCGGGCAGGCCGTCGAGGTGCGGCAGCCGGTCCATCGTCGCCGGGTCGTCGCCGGCGATGCAGGCCGCGGCGGCGAGCATCAGCCCGCCGGCCGCGCCGTTGGTGACGTACGCCGCCTCGGCGCCGCAGAGCGCGGCGATCTCGGCACCGGCCGCCGCCTGCAGCTCGTGCATCCGCACGAAGGCGCCGGCCGCCTCCTCCATCGCCGCGAGCACGTGCGGCCCGGGAGTCGAGGAGCCGAGCCGGGTCGCCGGCCCGACGGCGTTGATCACCGGCTCCAGGCCGAGGCTGTCGAGCAGTCCGCTCACGCGGCCGCCTCGGCGGCGTCGTCCACCGGCGCCCACGCCGGCGCGTCGTCGATCGCACCGCCCGCCAGCGCCTCGACGCGCGACAGGTCCCACGCGAACGCCTTCGAGGGGTTGACGACCATCATCGTGTGGATGTCGTCGTCGCTGACGCCGCGCTCGCGCAGCATCGGCACGAAGCCGGTGATGACGTTGTCGTAGCCGCAGCCGCCGTAGAAGGCGAGCTGGCCGAGCTCGCAGATGTCGTTGGAGAGCATGATCTGCCCCGCCAGGCCCTCCGCGCACAGCCCCGCGACGTTGTCGGCGCGGACCGACAGCGGCGCGTAGCCGCCGATGAAGGCGAGGTTGTCGACGTCGAGCCACGCCCCCTTCGCGGCAATCGGCAGCCAATGGCGGATGCCGGGCCGGTCTCCGAGGTGGGAGATGACGATTCTGCTCGGGTGCACGCCCTCCTCGCCGAGCAGGTCGATCTGCTCGATCGCCAGCTCGCCCCAGTGGGTCGTGTGGGTCATGATCGGCACGCCGGTGCGCACGTGGGCCCGCGCGGCGGCGCGGAAGACGCGCTCCTGCGGCGGCGTCACGTGGTGGCGCTCGGTCCCGATCTCGCCGATGAAGCCGGGCCGCACCCCGGTCCCCTCGGCGCCGTGCACCAGCTCGTCGACGAGCCGGTCGGCGAGCTGGTTCGGCAGCTCCTCGTGCACGTAGTCGGGGTAGACCCGCTCGCGGTACCAGCCGGCGCCCATCACGACGTGGACGCCGGAGCGCTCGCTGATCCGCCGCAGCGCGGCCGGGTCGCGTCTGAGCCCGATGTTGGTCGGGTCGCAGATCGTCCCGCCGCCGGCCTCGCGGTAGCGGATCGCCTCCGCGACCGCCAGCTCCTCGTCGTCGAGGATCGCGTCGTACAGCTCGCGGATCCCCCACCCGTCGACGAGCAGGTGGTCGTGGCTGAGCGTGATCCCCATCTGCTCCGGCGCGATCGCGCCGCGGACGGTGAGGACCTTCTCTGACGGTGTCATCGGACGCTCCCGCGGGCGAGCCCGCTGACGATGTAGCGCTGGAACAGGACGGCGATCAGGACCGGCGGCACGAGGCTGAAGATCGACGCCGCCGCGAGCGTCGTCCACGAGAACTGCTGCAGGTTCTGCAGGCCCGCGACGACCGGCGGCGCGGTCAGCTCGTTGGTCAGCACGAGCGCGTAGAAGAACTCGCTCCACGCCTCCAGGAAGACGAGCAGGCCGGCCGCGATCAGGCCCGGCCGCGCGAGCGGAAGGACGATCGAGATCAGGCACTTCAGGCGCGAGGCGCCGTCGAGCATCGCCGCCTCCTCCAGCTCCTTCGGCACGCTGTCGAAGTAGCTCTTCAACAGCCAGATCGCCAACGGCAGCGTGAAGACGAGGTAGGAGATGATCAGCGCCGGGGCGGTGTTCAACAGCTCCGTCTTGCGGAAGAAGACGAAGAACGGCGAGACGATCGCGATCGCCGGCACCACGCGCGAGGCGAGCAGGCCGAGGTAGGCGATCTTCGCCCCGCGGAAGGGGTAGCGCGAGAAGGCGTACGCCGCCGCGCCTCCGACCACGAGGTTGATGAAGACGACGATCAGGCCGACGACGACGCTGCGGCCCATCGCCGGCATCAGCCGCTCGACCGCGTTGGTGCTCGACGCCGTCACGCCGGCGCCGGCGTCGTCGCTGAACGGCGTCGAGTCGCCGCGCAGGATCGCCGAGTAGTTCGCCAGCGTCGGCTTCTCCGGCACCCAGTGGAACGGCACTCTGCCGACCTCCGCCGGAGTCATGAAGCTGCTCGTCACCGTGAAGTACAGCGGGAACAGGATCCAGATCGAGAACAGCAGGACCGCGACGTAGATCAGCGTCTGGCGCAGCGGGCGCCGTCTCGCCTTGCGGCCTCTGCGGGCGCTCCCGGCGCCGCGCGGTGCGCGCGGCGCGGAGACCGTGGTGGCGCTCAAGAGACTCCCTCCGTCACGTCGCCGGAGCGGTAGAGCAGCTTCACGAACAGCAGGCCGATCCCGAGCGCGACCAGCCCGAGCACGACCGCCACGGCCGAGCCCATGCCGACGTTCGTGTACACGAACAGCTGCTGGTACAGGAAGATCGAGAGCACCTGCGTGGCGTCGCCCGGACCGCCCTGGGTCAGCGCCCAGATGACGTCGAACTGCATGAAGCCGAAGATCACGTTGATGACGATCACGACGACGATCACCGGCTTCAGCCACGGCAGCGTGATCAGGCGGAAGCGCTGCCACGCCGTCGCGCCGTCGACCTTCGCGGCCTCCGGCAGCTCGTGCGGGATCGTCTGCAGGCCGGCGAGGAACAGCAGCGCCGCGAACGACGCCTGCCGCCACGCGGCCGCGAGCACGCTGATGATCAGCGCGCCGGTGTCGCTCGACAGCCACGACTTGTACTCGTCGATGACGCCGAACTGGTAGAGCGCGCCGTTGAGCGCGCCGACGTCGCCGTCGGCGAACCACTTCCAGATGATGCCGGCGATCACCCACGGGCAGGCCCACGGGACGATCAGCAGCGTGCGTGCGAGGAAGCGGCCGCGGAACTGCTCGTTGAGCAGCAGCGCGAAGGCGAGGCCGAGCCCCGTCGAGACGATCAGGAACATGACCGCGTAGAGGGCGGTCAGCCACAGCGAGTGGATGAAGTCCGGGTTCTCGAAGAGGAGCTGGAAGTTTCTGAGGCCGACCCATCTCGTGTCGCCGTTGAGGGCGACTCTCTGGAACGAGTAGATCAGCGTCTGGATCGCCGGCCAGGCGATCAGGCCGAGCACCACCACCAGCGCGGGCAGCGCCAGGTAGAGGCCGAAGCGCCGGTCCGCCGCGGCGCGGCGCGAGCGCTTGCGCGCCCGCGACCGCGCCGGTCTCGGCGACCGGGGAGAGGCGGCGGTGGGAGTGCGGCTGCTCGCCGCGGCGGTGTCAGCCTGCGGCGGCAAAGTTCTTCGCGTCGTCGGCGAGCGACGAGATCGTGTCCTGCACGCTCGCCTGACCGAGCAGCATCGCCTGGATGCGGTCGCCGACCTTCGTCTGGAACGACGAGTACCACGGCAGCACGCGGGCCGGGACGACCTGGGACTCCTTGAAGGCCGTCTCCAGCTCGCCGAGGTCGTAGTAGTCGGGGAACGCTCTTCTGAACTGCGGGTCCTGGAAGAGGCCCGGGTAGGGACCGAGCAGCGCGGCCGACTCGGCCCAGGAGATGAACGTGCCGTAGCGGCCGTCCTTGTCCTTCCAGCCGTAGAACTTGAGCAGCTCCCAGGCGCTGTCCGCGCGGCCGCCGTCGGCGCTGGCGCCCATCTGGACGACCTCGCCGATCTGCAGCGACTCGCCGCTCTCGCCCGGTATCCGGTAGTCGAGCACGACGTCTCTCGACGCCGGGCCTCTGGCGTTGCGGATCTCCTTCAGGAAGTAGTGGTGCAGGGTGAAGAAGCTGCTCGTGCCCTGCGCCATCGCGGCGACGTGCTTGCCGGGGTCGTCGGTCAGGATCGATCTGGCCGTGAGGCCGTCCTGGTACATCGACGTCCACCAGTCGAGGACGCCCTCGGTCTTGGGGTCGTCCTGGAAGGTCGGGTTGCCCTCCTCGTCGAACGGGACGATGCCCTCGGCGACGAGGTAGAGGATGAAGTACTCCTCCGAGAACTGCTTGGTCCAGTAGGCCGCGTACGGGGCGCGGACGCCGTCGGCCTTCAGCTTCTCGCACTGGTCGTAGATCTCGCTGTACGACTGCGGCGGTCTCGCGAAGCCGGCTCTTCTCAGCTGCGCCTCGTTGTACATCAGCAGGTGCACGGCGGAGAAGTACGGGACCGAGACGATCCGGCCGTCGGGCAGCTTGTGCCGCGCGGCGGAGGTCTCGAACATGTCGGCGAGCATGTCGTCGACGCCCGGGAGGTCGTTCAGCTCCTTCGCCCAGCCGGCGTCGACGAACTTCGTCGAGTTGTACGCGAAGTTGTAGTACGCGTCGATCTCCTGACCGCCCTGCAGGCGCGTCTGGATCGCCGGCCCGTAGCCGATGTTCGGGATCAGGGTCAGGTCGACTCTGTTCCCGTACTGTCTCGTGAAGGCGGCGAGGTTCTCTCTGATCTGGTCGGGATAGGCCTCCCAGGCGGTCATCGCGAGCGCGCCCGCGTAGGCCTCGCCGGAGCCGCCGTCGCCGCCGCTGGTGCCGGTCGAGCCGCCGTCGTCGTCGCTGCTGCCGCAGGCGGACAGCAGACCCATCGCCGGAATCGCGGCGCCGGCCGCCATCGCGCCCTTCAGCAGCGATGCGCGCGAGACCTTCAAGCCGCTCAGGCCGTTCTCGTCGTCGCGCTCAGGCGCGCCGGAATCCAGATCTTCGTGCATCCCTCACATCCCTTTCCTTGGTCCTCGACGCTCCTCCGGGGCCACAGGATTCAATTCACATACATGAATCAGAGTTCCTGTATGCGTATTGTTACGGTGACACCCGTCACACGTCAAGGGTTCGGAGCAAAATTGTTCTCACTCCGGAACGCCGGTACTCATACTTGAACGGAACGGGATGTCGAGATAGGGTCGCCGCCATGCACCACGCGCTGACCGCCTGCCCGGTCGCCGTCCACGAAGTGCCGACCTCGAAGTGCTTCTTCGGCCGCGACGACGACCGCGTGATCGACCTCTGGTTCTACGTCTGGATCGTCCGCTCCGAGGACGGGAGGGTCGGCCTGGTCGACAGCGGCCTCCCGCCCGACGCCGACGACCTGGAGGCGCTGCGCGGCACCGGCGTCTACCGCGACGTCCGGCCGCTCGCCGACGTGCTCGCGGCTCACGGGGTGGCGCCCGCGCAGATCGACTGGTGCTGCATCACCCAGCCGGTCACCTACCACTCGGGCGGGATCGTGCCGGAGCTGCTGCCGCGCGCCGAGGTGTGGCTGTCGCAGGCCGGCATGACCGAGCTGCTGTGCGACCCGCCCGGCCACCCGCCGACCGAGTTCTTCTTCACCGCCCGCTCGTGGGCCCACCTGCGCGAGCTGGCGATCGACGGCCGCCTGCGCGTCGTCGACGCACCGACCGAGGTCGTCCCCGGCGTCGTCTTCGAGACGACCGGCGGCCACCACCCCGGCTCCGCGGGCGTGAGAGTGCGGACGCGCGACGAAGGGGTCGTCGGCATCCTCGAGACCGCCTTCCTGCAGGAGAACGTCGACGCCGAGATCCCAATCGGCATCGCCGAGCACGTCGCCGAATGCCGCCGCCAGATCAAGCGCTGGAAGCGCGAGTGCGACGTCGTCCTCGCCGACCACGACCCGTCGCTGGCGACCCGCTACCCCGCGGCGCACGGCGCGGCCGCGGGCGGGTCGTGAGCGGCGCAGGCGCGAGCGGCGCGGGCG
>JAEXXR010000671.1 GCA_023405705.1 Actinomycetes bacterium | reverse complement strand
CGCCCGAGCCGCCGGCCCGCCTCCACGGCGACCTGTGGGGCGGCAACGTGATGACGGGCGCCGACGGCCGCCCGTGGCTGATCGACCCGGCCGCCCACGGCGGCCATCGCGAGGTCGACCTGGCGATGCTGCGCCTGTTCGGCGGCCCCTCCGAGCGCGCCTTCGAGGCCTACGCCGAGGAGACCCCGCTCGCCGACGGCGCCGCCGCCCGCGTCCCCCTCTGGCAGCTCGCCCCGCTGCTGCTCCACGCCGCCCTCTTCGGCGCCGCCTACGGCCCCCGCGTCGCCGCGGCCGTGCGCCCCTACGTCTGACGCCGCTCAGGCGGCGCCGCCGACGCGCAGCAGCTCGCGCCACTCGTCGGGCGCGACGTTCGCCGGCTCGGTCGTGTCGACGAACTCCTCGAGCAGCTCGAGGAAGCGCGTCGGCTCGTCGACGTGCGGGAAGTGGCCCGACTTCTCGAACACCTCGAGCCGGCTGGAGGGGACGAGCGCGTGGGCGTCACGGCCGTGGGCGACGGGAATGATGCTGTCGTGCTCGCCCCAGACGATCAGGAACGGGACGTGCTCGGCGAGGTACAGGCGGTCGCGCGCGTCGACCCGCTGGCCGCGCGCGTCGACGATCGTCCGCAGCGTGTGGATGAAGGCGGCGCGCGCGTCGCGGTCGGCGAGCGAGGCGTGGCCGCGGGCGATCTCGGCGATGTCGGTGCCGGCCTGCAGCCCGACCTTCCCGAGCAGCGTGCCGGCGAGGCGGCCGGCGTCGAGCAGGTGGCGGTTGACGAGCAGCGGCAGCACGACGTCGGAGCCGGGCAGCGTCGAGGCCCTCAGCAGCACGTTGACCTCGCGGCCGAGCCCGCCGCTGCCGACCAGCACGAGCCGCTCGCAGCGCTCGGGGAACTGGTAGGCGAGCTGCATCGCGACGCCGCCGCCGAGCGAATGGCCGACGAAGGTCGCGCGCTCGTGGCCGAGCGCGACGAGCAGGTCGCGCACGCCGCTCGCATATGCGCCGAGCGAGTAGTCGCCGCGCGGCTTCGCCGACTCGCCGTGGCCGAGCAGGTCCGGCGCGATCACGGTGAAGCGGCGGGTCAGCAGCGGGAAGACCTTCGACCAGGTCAGCGACGTCGACGTGATCCCGTGCACGAGCACGAGGACCGGCCCGCTGCCGCCGGCGCGGTAGGCGATCCGGTGGCCGTGGAGCGTCATCTCCTGCAGCTCGAAGCGATCCATCGACCGGACCGTACCCCGCCGAGCGTGCGAATGAGCCGGTCGCGGCGGCCGTCGCTCCCGAATCTTGCATCGAAGACCGTCGAACCGATAGCTTGGAGACCATGCCCTTCGCAGTGACCGCGCCGCTCCGCCGGGAAGTGGAGCGTGCCTTCCCCGACCGTCCCTTCACCGTCCGCTTCTGGGACGGCAGCGAGATCGCGTCCACCAGCGGCGACGGACCGGTCTTCACCGTCCGCTCCCCCCGCGCCGTCGCGCACGCCCTGCGCGCCCCCGGCCAGCTCGGGATAGGCCGCGCCTACGTCAGCGGCGAGCTGACCGTCGACGAGATCGACAAGGCGATGGACCTGCTGCAGACCTGGCAGCCGCCGGCGATCGACGGCCGCACGCAGGCGCGGCTGATGGTCGCCGCCGCGCGCGCCAACGGCCTGACGCTCCCGCCCAAGCGTCCCGACGCCGAGCTGATCCTCAGCGGCAGAAGACATTCGGCCGAGCGCGACAAGCGCGCCGTCCGCCACCACTACGACGTCTCCAACGACTTCTTCCGCCTCTTCCTCGGGGAGGCGATGACCTACTCCTGCGCGATCTTCTCGCGCGGCGCGAGAACGCTGGAGGAGGCGCAGGAGACGAAGCTCGAGCTGGTCGCGAGAAAGCTCCAGCTGAGAGCCGGCGAGCGCCTGCTCGACGTCGGCTGCGGCTGGGGCAGCATGGCGCTGCACGCCGCGCAGCGGCACGACGTGCAGGTCGTGGGGATCACGCTGTCGCCGTCGCAGGCGAAGCTGGCGCGCGAGCGGGTCGCGGCGGCGGGCCTCTCCGATCGCGTCGAGATCCGCCTGCAGGACTACCGCGAGCTGGCCGGCGAGCAGTTCGACGCGATCTCCTCGATCGGCATGGTCGAGCACGTCGGCGACGCCCAGCTCGACGAGTACGCGGCCGTGCTGGCGCGCGCGCTGAAGCCGGCGGGCCGGCTGCTCAACCACGGCATCACGCGCCTGCGCCACGGCGAGCCGGAGGCGGCGGCCTTCTCGGAGCGCTACGTCTTCCCCGACGGAGAGCCGCTCCAGCTGAGCCGCAACCTGCTCGCGCTGGAGCGGGCCGGCTTCGTCACCCAGCACGTCGAGGGCTTCGCCGCCGACTACGCCGAGACGCTGAAGCACTGGTACGAGCGCCTCGACGACAACCTCCCCGAGGCGAGCCGCCTCGCCGGCGACGAGCGGATACGCGTCTGGCGCCTCTACCTGCGCGCGGCCCGCAACGGCTTCCTCAGCGGCTTCACCGGCATCTATCAGGTCCGCGCCCAGCTCCCGGGCCCCGGCGTCCTCCCTGGCCAGACCCCGCCGGGAGCCGACGGGCGGTAGCCGTTCGCG
>JAEXXR010000635.1 GCA_023405705.1 Actinomycetes bacterium | reverse complement strand
GGTCGGGACCCATCCCGGCCGCGCGGTCGACGTGCGCATGACCTGCGCGGACCCGGACGGCGACCCCGTCACCGTCCGCGTCACGCAGCCGCCGGCCGGCGGCACGCTCGACGGCCTCGTGGAGGCGACCGGCGCCGCCCGCTACACGCCCGCGCAGGGCTTCCGTGGGACGGACCCGATCCGCTTCCGCGGCAGCGACGGCAGAGCGGAGTCCGGCGACGCCGAGCTGCGCGTCGAGGTCGGCAACCGCGCGCCGGTCTGCTCGGACGTGACGATCGCGCTCGTCGAGCGCGGGACGCGGACGCTGCCCGTGTCGTGCAGCGACGCCGACGGCGACCCGTTGACGGTGTCGGTGGTGACGCCGCCGCAGCGCGGCACGCTCGCCGGGCTCGACTACACCGCCCCGAGCGGGTGGACCGGCGCCGACCAGGTCGTCGTGCGGGCGCACGACGGCTGGGACCACTCGGCGCCGGCGACGATGACGGTCAACGTCTGGAGACCGGAGCTGAGCTGCTCCTCGCTGTTCGACTCGATTCAGGTGATGGCCGGCAGAACGGCCGAGCGCCGGTTCGACGGCTGCCGCGACGTCCACGGCTCCCCGATCGCGGTCTCGGTCAAGCGCCAGACCGGCAAGCAGGGCAGCGCGACGGTCTCCGACGGGCGGCTGCGCTACCGCGCCCGCGCGTCCGCCGACGGCGGCAGCGACACGATCACGCTGAAGGTCGTCGCCAACGGCGGCCTGACCTACGAGCGCGACCTGGGCGTCGTCGTCTTCAACCCCGGCCCGGTCTCCGGTCCCGGCGGCTGCACCGGCTCCAGATGCAGAGCGACCAGCGGCGGCGACGTCGTCGTCTGGTTCGTCTGCGAGGGCGGCAGACACAGAACGTCGGCGCCGTGCAGAGGCGAGATGGTGATCATCAGCTGCTCCGCCGGCCGCTGCATCACCAGCGGCGGCAGCGGCACCGGCGCGACGCTCGCCTCGGCCTCCGCGAAGGCGAAGGGCAGAGGTCCCAGAGCGAGAGCGAGAGGCAAGGCGAAGGTGCTGCCCGGCATCCGCGGCACCCGCCTCGCCGAGGGCCGCTTCTCGATCAAGGCCGGCAAGAAGGGCAGGCTCAAGGTCCGCCTGAGCGCCTCGGCCCGCCGCCAGCTCGCGAGCAGAGGCCGCATCAAGGCGCTCGTCGTCACGCGCGTGCGCCAGCCCGACGGCAGAACCGTCACCACCCGCACCGCGATCACGATCACGGCGCCCAGAAAGGGCGCCGCCAGAGGGAGAGGCAGACGATGACGCACCGGCGGCCACTGGCCCTGCTCCTGTCCCTCGCCGCCTGCGCGGGCACGGCGGTCGCGGTCTCCCCCGCGACCGCCGCCGCGGCGACCTTCCGCGTCGACTCGACCGCCGACGCGGGCGACAGAGAGCGCGGCGACGGCGTCTGCGCGACGAGCGAGAACGCCTGCACGCTGCGCGCCGCGATCCACGAGGCGAACGCGCTCACGGGCGCCGACCGGATCGAGTTCGTGACGGTGCCCGGCGCGAAGATCGTCCCGCTCCTCGCGCTCCCCGCGATCACCGAGGCGGTCGAGATCAACGCCCAGACCGGCGACGGCCAGCCGTCCGTCGAGCTCGACGGCTCGCTGCTGCCCGCCGGCACGACGCAGCCGCCGGCCGGCACCTTCGACGTGCTGCCGCCGCACGGCCTCGAGGTCACCGCCTCGCAGGTGAAGATCCGCGGGTTGAACATCCACTCCTTCCCCGGCGCGCAGATCGGCGTCAGAGGGGCCTCCAACCTGGAGATCGCCGGCAACCGGCTCGGCCTCGACGCGAGCGGCGAGCTCGACCGCGGCCGCGCGCTCCCGGGCGGGATCGACACCGCCGGGATCATGTTCGACCGCGTCACCAGTGCGTCGATCGGCGGCAACGGCCTCCTCGACGGCAACGTCGTCGCGGGCCTGGAGCGCGGGATCCTCGTGATCGGCGGCAGCTTCGTCACGGTCGCCGGCAACAGGGTCGGCATGAACGTCGCCGGGACGCGGCCGATCGGCAACGACTTCGACGGGATCTTCGTCGCGACCCACCCGAGCGGGACGCGGCCCAGCAACGTCACCGTCGAGAGCAACGCGGTCGCCGCGACCGGCCAGACGGCGGACGCGCCGCGCGACACCGCGGCGATCGGCATCCGCGACGACGGCGCCGGCACCCGCATCGTCGACAACTGGGTCGGCTACAGCGGTGACCGCCAGCGCGTCAGAAGCACCGGCGGGCTCCCGTTCGGCACGCGCGACCAGGCGATCCAGCTGACCCGCTCGACCGACGCGGTCGTGCGCGGCAACCACGTCGCCGGCACGACCGAGGCGAGCGGCATCCGCCTCTCGAACAACGCCGCCCGCGCGCGGCTGACCGGCAACGTGGTCGGGCTCGACCACACCGGCACGCGCGCCGTCGACACCGGCGGCGCACCGACCGGCAACGCACTCAGCGGCATCACGGTCGACGGCGCGACCGGCACGACGATCGGCGGTCCGCAGGCCGCCGACGCGAACACGATCGCCGCCAACGACTCCGGCGTGCTCGTCGTCGGCACGGCGACCGGCACGCGGATCGAGGGCAACCGGATCGGCACCGGCGTCACCGGCGCCGAGGCGCTCCCGCACAGAAACCACGGGATCGCCGTCCAGGCGAGCGGGAACCTCATCCCCGGCCCGGTCGCGATCGCCGGCAACCGGCTCGCCGGCGAGCCGGGCGCCTCCGTCTCGCTGCGCGCCGGCAGCGGCCACACCGTCTTCGGCAACGTGCTCGGCATCGGCACCGACGGTGAGGTGCTCGACGGCGGCACCGGCGTGCTCGTGCTCGGAGCCCGCGAGGTCCAGATCGGCGGCGCCGAGGAGGGCGCCGGCAACACGATCGCCGGCATGGAGAGCGGCGGCGTCGAGGTCTTCGGCTCCGCGACGAAGGAGGTCCGGATCGCCGGCAACCGCATCGGCCTCGGCGAGGCCGGCTCGGCGGAGTCCCGCGACAGCCGCTACGGCGTCGGCGTCGGCGTCGTCGTCGACGGCAGCGAACCCGGCTTCGGCGCGCCGGACGACGTCCGCATCGGCGGCTTCGAGGCGGCGAGCGGCAACCGCATCGCCAACGCCGAGACCGGCGTGCAGGTGCTCGGCCCCGTCGTGAGAGCGCGCCTCTTCAGAAACGTGATCGGGCTCGCCGACGACGGCGCCCCCGCCCCCAACACCGTCGGCGTCACGGTCAAGGGCGCGCCGGGCGTCGAGGTCGGCAGCATCCTCGCCGGCAACACGATCGCCGCCAACGAGGGTGACGGCCTGCAGCTGCTCGACGGCGCCGACGACGCGGTCGTGCAGGGCAACAGGATCGGCCTCAGAGAGAACGGCGTCGACCTGCCCAACGGCGGCAACGGCATCTACGTCGAGGGGGCGAGAAGAGTGACGATCGGCGAGCCGCTGGAGTCCGACTCGCTCGGCGAGTGCCTCGCCGACGGCCTCTGCAACAGATTCGGCCCCAACGGCTGGCAGGCGATCTCGGTCGTCGGCGAGACGGCGCAGGCGTGGATCCGCGGCAACCGCTTCGACGACCCGAGCCAACTGCCGATCGACCTCGGCAACGACGGCACGACGGCGCTCGACGAGCGCGACCGGGACGACGGCCCCAACGGCCTGCTGAACACGCCGGCCGTCGTGCAGGAGGTCGAGAACGTGCGCGACGGCACCGTCTGGGTGACCGGCGCGATCGAGCACGACGACCCGCGCAGCGTGACGGTCGACGTCTACTCGCAGTCGCTCGAAGGCGCGCCCGGCGCCGGCAACCGCTGGATCGGGACGGTCAGAGCGAACAAGCGCGGCCAGTTCCTGCTGAAGGTCCCGGCCTCCAGACGCGGCGTCCGCTACAGCGCGCTCGCGCACAGCGAGGAGGGCACCTCCGAGTGGGCGCACGGCTGCGGCACCAACGACTCCGACCTCGCCGGCGACTCCGACAACGACGGGCTCTGCGACGAGTGGGAGGTCTACGGGATCGACTACGACCTCGACTTCTCCGTCGACGAGGAGGAGCGGGCCGACCTGCGGCTGCCGGCGCGGGTCGGCCGCCGTGACATCTGGGTCGAGCTCGACGCGATCGGACGGCACCCCGGCAAGGTCGACCCGAAGCCGGGCAAGCTCGCGCTCGACCTCGTCAGCAGAGCGTTCGCCGAGGCGCCCGGCGGCGACGTCAAGCTGCACTGGATGGGCTCCGAGCCCGGCCGCGTCTTCGACGACACGGACCTCCGCGGCGAGCTGGTGATCGACGGCGCCAACGACGTCGACGGCGCCGAGAACGACATCAACGACTACCGCTACGGCTCAGACGAGAACGCCTGCGACGGCAGCTTCGGCACGCGCGCCGATGTCGCCGACGCGCAGCGCTGCTTCGCGAGAATCGGCGCCCGCGGCGTCGCCGTCCGCTACGTGCTGTCGGTGAACGAGCTTGCGAAGGTCCCGCCCCCCAACGGCGGACCCGAGATCCAGCCGCTGGGTCTCGCGGCCGACTTCCGCACGGCGGCGCTCGGCCTCGGGATCCTGCCCGGCTCGTACTACAAGACGAACGGCGGCTCGCGGCGGGAGTGCCGCTCCGAGCGCAGCTGCACCGACGTCGAGTTCGCCTACACGCTGCTGCACGAGCTGGGCCACACGATGGGCCTCCAGCACGGCGGCGAGAGCTGGGAGCACGAGAACAACCCGGCCCACCTCAGCGTCATGTCGTACGCCTACGACTCGGCCTGGAACGACAACCCGCTCGACTTCGCGCGCACCGACGGTCTGGAGCTGCACGAGAGCGCGGTCGACGAGCGCACGCCGTTCACGCTCGACCCGGTCGACCTGCGGCGTGGCTGGCATCCGCTGCTGACCGAGTTCTGGCCCTCCGACGACGGCCCCGGCGACTGCATCATCGGCCGCATCGAGCCCGGCGAGCCGGTCGACTTCAACGGCGACGGCGACACCGACGACCGCAACCTCGTCCACGGCCTCGACGACGAGGAGGGGACGACCTGCCTCAACCCCGCCGAGCCGAGATCGATGGAGGGCTACGAGGAGTGGTCGCGGCTCGTGCTCGCGACCGGCATCAGCCCCTGGGACGTGCCGCTGAGCGCCGCCGATCATGGCGGCCACGGCCGCCACGGCGGCGACTTCCCCGACCCCGAGGCGGCGCTCGCCTCCGACCTGGACCGCGACGGCGTCCCGCTCGAGCGCGACGTCTGCCCCGCCCACCACGACCCGGCCCAGACCGACAGCGACGGCGACGGCACCGGCGACGCCTGCGTCAGCCACTACGTCCCCTCCGACCTGATGCTGGAGCTGGAGGCGCCCGCGGAGATCAAGGCCGGGACCGACGGCGAGCTGCGCGTGAAGGTGACCGAGGACTGGCCGTTCCCGACGCCGGGCGCGACCGTCCGCGTCGAGCTGCCGGCCGGCTTCGAGCTGGTCTCCGCCGGCGGCGACGGCGCCTACGACGCCGCGACCGGCCGCTGGCGCACCGGCGACCTCGCCGGCCGCGCGACGCGCACGCTGAAGCTGAC
>JAEXXR010000614.1 GCA_023405705.1 Actinomycetes bacterium | reverse complement strand
CCGCGTCCTGGGACTCGAAGCCCGAGCCCAGGGCGCCGCCGACGATGCCGATCGAGGTGGCGAAGACGGCGAGCTCGAGGTAGTCGCTCGCACCCACCCCGTGCCCGAGGTTGGAGGCGAGCACGCTGTCCTCGATCACGAGGGCGGCTGCGGCCAGGGCGACCGCCAGCAGCAGTCCGTACAACGCGATCACGCCGGCCACCAGGGTGAGCACGGTGGCGGCGTTGAACAGCGCCGCGCGCTTGCGGCCCGCCGGCAGGATGCCCTGCTCGTCGTCGTCGGGCGCCTCCCAGAGGCCGTAGTGCACGATCAGCCAGCTCACCATGATCGCGACCGACAGCAGCAGAGCGGCTGCCATGCGGGGCGGCGCGAGACGGTCGGACAGCTGCCAGACGCTGGAGTTCATCAGCGCGATCGCGGTCGTGGCGAGCGCGGCGGCGCCCGCGCTGGTGAGATTGCGCATGAGCCGCACCGGGTGGTTGGCGGCCACCATCCCGAGCAGCAGGCGGACATGACCGCCGCGGCTGATCCGGACGACGCGGCGATCACCGCCGCTCTCGAGCGCTTCCGCCACCTGCACGACGGCGCGCCGCACCCGTCGCCGCAGCGGCAGCGGGCCGAGCGCGGGCACCGACAGCACCGCGGCGCGCTCTCGCGGGGAGACGTCCGCGAGCACGATCTCGCCGTCGACGACGATCGGCAGGTCGGTGAGGCCGATCACCGCGTCCCAGCCGTGCTCGTCGGCGAGCTGCTCGGCCCGCTGGGAGAGCTCGCGCAGCTCCTGCCCGGCCGCGAAGGTCTGCTCGTCGACGCGCACGTGCCAGTCCCCGCGCAGCCGGGCGGCGATCTCCTCGACGGTGCC
Source organism: Actinomycetes bacterium (assembly GCA_023405705.1). Next base: position 4,543 of record JAEXXR010000614.1, on the reverse strand, counting down.
CTCGACCGTCTCCGCGACGACGATCGGATCGGCGACCAGTCCAAGCGTCTTCGGCACGCGGCTAGCTCGTCGCGGCCGTCGTCGCAGCGGTCGCCCGGCGCACGGCGGGGGTGCCGTCGTGGATCTTGCGGTGCGGGTCCTCCGTGTTGGCTCTGCGGACCGCCTCGACGTCGCCGTGGTAGTCGCCGTGACCGGTGGGGTCCGACAGGGCCAGCGAGGACAGCTCGAACAGCGCCAGCGCGACTTGCGGCAGCCACTGCCGGCGGCCCTCCTTGTACTGGCCGGTGACGAACGGCGTCGCCGCCAGCGCGATCGCGCCGAGCGCGTCGATCGCGAGGTGCGCCTGGTACGGGATCGCCCTGACCACTCCGAGGGGGTAGTCGGTCAGCGCGCTGTAGCCGGCGTGGATCGCACCGGCGGTGCGGATCTGGCGTGCCGAGCGCGTGCCCTCGACACCGACCAGCTTGGGGAGCACGGTCAGCAGGGTCGCTCCTGCGGTGTAGTCGACGACGCCGTGAAGCGTGCTGTCGACGGGGCGAGGGGGAAACGGCATCGGGATCTCCTGTCAGGGCTTGAGCACGACCTTCACGCACTCGTCCTGCTTGTGCTTGAAGGTCTCGTAGCCGTTGGGCGCCTCGCCGAGCGGCAGGCGATGGGTGACCACGAAGCTGGGGTCGATGTCGCCGTTCCTGACGTGCTCGTACAACGGCCGCAGGTATCTCTGCACGTGGCACTGACCCGTGCGCATGGTCAGGCCCTTGTTCATGAAGGCGCCGGTCGGGAACTTGTCCATCAGCCCGCCGTAGACGCCGATCACCGACACGATGCCGGCCGGTCGGCAGGCGAGGATCGCGTCGCGCAGCGCGTGACCGCGGTCGCTCTCGATGCGCGCCGCCTGCTTGACGCGGTCGACCGCCGCAACGGCGCCGTGACCGTGCGACGCCTCCATGCCGACGGCGTCGATCACCGCGTCCGGGCCGCGCCCGCCGGTGAGCTCCTTGAGCTGCTCGACGACGTCCGGATCCTCGGCGAAGTTGATCGTCGCGGTGGCGCCCGCCTTGTTGCGCGCCATCTGCAGGCGGTAGTCGTACTGGTCGATCGCGATCACCTGCTCGGCGCCGAGCATGACGGCGCTGGCGATCGCGAACTGGCCGACGGGGCCGGCGCCGAAGACGGCGATCACCTCGCCGCCCTTGATGTCGCACATCTCGGCGCCCATGTAGCCCGTCGGGAAGATGTCCGACAGGAACAGCACCTGCTCGTCCGGGAGGTCGTCCTCGATCTTGATCGGGCCGACGTCGGCGAACGGGACGCGCGCGTACTCGGCCTGACCGCCGGCGTAGCCGCCCGTCAGGTGCGAGTAGCCGAAGATCCCGGCCGTGCCGTGCCCGAACGCCTTCTCGGCGAGGCCCCAGTTGGGGTTGGAGTTCTCGCAGACGGAGTACAGCTCGTGTCTGCACGCCCAGCAGCTGCCGCAGGCGATCGGGAACGGCACGACGACGCGGTCGCCGACCGCGAGGTTCGACAGGCCGCGGCCGGTCTCGACGACCTCGCCCATGAACTCGTGACCGAGGATGTCGCCCTTCTCCATCGTCGGGATGTAGCCGTCGTAGAGATGCAGGTCCGAGCCGCAGATCGCCGTCGACGTGATGCGGACGATCGCGTCGCGGTCGTTGAGGATCTTCGGGTCGGGGACGTTCTCGACCTGGACCGTGTTGCGGCCCGACCACACGTTCGCCCTCATCGCGCGCTCGCCTCCTCCAGCGGCTGTGCGGGCCGCTGCTTGAGCTTGCGCCCGACCGACTCGCCTTCGGGCGTGCCGTCGGAGCGCGGGATCTCGCCGGTCTCCAGCTGCTGCTTGAAGTGACGGAGCCGATCCTTGACCTGCGCCAGCGGGACCGCGCCCGTGAGCTTGCCGATCGGCCCGTCGCCCGAGCCGAGCGCGACGTGGATCTCCGTTCCGCGGTCGCCCGGCGCGTCCTTGAAGGTGACGTCGCCGGCGTCGTCCAGCTCGGAGGAGGTCCAACGCCGCTCGACCTCCGTGCGCGGGAGGTTGATGGTGATGGCTGCCTTGTCGCTCATGGCCCGAGTCTCGCCAGCGCGGAGCGGAGCGGAACTGGCACGTCTGCTCCATCTTCGGCTGGGGCAGACGCCCCAGACCGTCAGCGCAGGGCGACCACCTCGTGCCGCAGACCGAAGATCACCGCCTGCAGCTGCGAGTGCACGCGCAGCTTGCCGAGGATGTTCGCCACGTGGTTGCGCTCCGTCCGCGGGGAGATGCAGAGGCGCGCGGCGATCGCTGCTGCGTCCATGCCGTCTGCGAGCAGCTGCAGGACCTCCAGCTCGCGCGCGGTCAAGGTCTCGATCATGCGGCGCTCGTGCTGCGCGCGTTCGCGCTCGCGACCGGCGAGCCGCAGCAGCTCGACCGCCTCGTCGAGCGGGATCAGCGGCTCCCCGGCGAGCACCCGGCGGACCGCGCCGACCACCTCGTGCAGGTGGGCCGACTTGCTCAGCACGCCGGCCGCGCCCTGCTCCACCGCGCGTGCCGCGGCGCAGCGGTCGAGGTCGGCGCTGAGCACGAGCGCCCGGGCGTTCGTGTTGACGGCCAGCAGCTCCGCGATCAGGTCGCCGCCGTCGCCGTCCGGGAGGACGAGGTCGACGATCGCCACGTCGACGTGCTCCAGCGACGGTCGCGCCTCGGCGACCGATCCGGCCTGCGCCGCGACGGCGAAGCGGCCGTCGTCGGCGAACGCGACCGCCATCGCCTCCCGCGTCGCCGCGTGGTCGTCGACGAGCAGGACCCGCGGCCGGCCGACCGACCGCGGGCGTCCGGACAGCGGCGCGCGCAGCTCGACGATCGTGCCGCCCCCGGGCGCCTCGCTCACGGTCAGCTCGCCTCCGAGCAGCGCGGCGCGTTCGCGCGTGCCGGTGAGCGCATGCGCTGGGAAGGGCTCGCGCGTGCGCTCGCGCCCGTCGTGGGCGACCGACGCGATCAGCGTCTCGTCGCGCATCGCCACGCGCAGCTCGACGCGGCGCGCGCCGGCGCGGCGCCGCGCGTACGTCAACGCCTCGCCGACGATCCGCAGCAGGTGGATCGACACGTCGCCCGGAAGCTGGTCGGGCGCGTCGTCGAGATCGACGACGATCTCGCGCCCCGGGTCGATCGCCTGCTGGCGCGCCGCGAGCTGCTCGAGGCGCGCGGGGAGCCGCTCCTGCTCCGGCTCGTCGGGCCGCAGGTCGAAGATCGCCGCGCGGATCTGCTGGGAGGCGCGTCGCAGCGACGCGAGCAGGTCGTCCGCCGGCTCGTGGCGCACCGCGGCCGCCAGCGCCAGGGTCAGCTCCTGCAGCGTCTCGTCGTGCAGCGCGCGAGCGATCCGGCGCCGCTCGGAGACGCCGACGTCCAGCGCGCGCGTCGAGTTGAAGCCGGCCGTCGCCACATCCGTCATCGACCTATCCGGTGCCCCGATCTGACCGCTGCAAACCCGAGGTGACGAGCTTCGGCGCGCTGCGTCGTCGGACGCCGAGCGCACCGTGTGTGGATCGGCGATTCGCGGGTACGGGGCGCGGATGCCGGGTCCCGCTCCGCCAGTGACGCACGGCCTGCAGATCGACCAGGCCCTGACCTTCCAGCGGCGCTTCGGGCGCGTCCAGCGCGTGGCCTGGCGGCTGCTCGCGCTCGTTCCCGTCGCCGCCGTCGCCGGCCTGTTCGGCGACGGCCTCTTCAGCGAGGTCACCGCGGGCTCCACGCGCGCCGGAGGGACGGTCACCTACGAGCGGTCGGGGCGCCTGACCGCCGACACCCAGCTGGAGCTGGAGTTCGCGCGCACGTCACGCACGACGGACGTCGCGATCAGCTGGTCCTGATCGAGAACGGCGTCGTCCACGAGGACCGGATGACGCGCATGACGATCCGGCTCGACGGCAACCTGGAGCGGGGCCGGCTGGAGGAGAGCGTGGAGCGGCTGGACCAGGTCAAGCACGCGATACTGGAGCGCAGCGGGGCGATCTCGATCATCGCCAGGGCGGGCGACGACGAGGGAGAAGCGGCTCCCGGCGGCTGAGCGGCGCGCCGCCGGACTCATCGCGCCAGCGCTCGCGCCGCCTGCGCGTCGACCCGCTCGGGGGCGAAGAGGCCGTCGGTCGCCATCGTCGCGGCGCCGATCACGCCGGCCTCCTCGTCCAGGCGCGAGGTGACGATCTGGAGGTCGCGCGTGGCGAGGATCAGCGACCGCTGGTAGACGGCGCTGCGGATGCCCGCGAGCAGCTCGTCGCCGGCATGGGCGAGGTCGCCGCCGATCACCAGCGTCGCCGGGTTGAAGAAGTTGACCACGCCGGCCATCGCCTCGCCGATGCTGTGGCCGCTCGCGCGGATCGCCTCGACCGCGAGCGGCTCGCCGGCCTGCGCGACGTCGACCACGGCGCGCGCGTTGGCGACCGCCAGCCCCTGCTCGCTCAGCCGCTTCGCGAGCGCGCCGCCGGAGGCGACCGCCTCCAGGCAGCCGCGGTTGCCGCAGCGGCAGAGCGCGTCGGCGTCGGGGACGCG
>JAEXXR010000567.1 GCA_023405705.1 Actinomycetes bacterium | reverse complement strand
TCGGCGAGTAGCTCCGCGGCGCGGCCGTGGCGCTGCGCGCAGGACGGTCGGTGGAAACGATCATCTAGCCTGCTGACGTGGACGAGCGCCGACCCAGACGCAGTCATCTGCCGCACCAGCCGCCGAGACGGCCGCCGGCGCGCCCGCGCACGGCACGGCCGCAGCCGCAGCGCCCGCAGCCGTCGAGACAGGCGCGGATGCTGGCGGTCGGCGCGCTCGGTCTCGGCGTCCTCCTCGTGCTCGCGCTCGCCGCCTTCGCGCTGTTCCGCGGCGGCGGCGACGAGGACTCGCCGGACGAGCGGGTCGACGCCTTCCTCTCCGCCTGGAGCAGAGGCGACGACGCCGCGGCGGCGAGGCTGACCGACGCGCCGACGCGCGCCGAGGCGGGCCTCAGAGCGAACCGCGCCGGGCTCGACGGCGCGAGACTGACCGCCACCCGGATCGGCGACGTGACGGAGGCCGACGGGAGCGCGAGAGCGAGCGTCAGACTGCGCTGGACGGTCCCCGAGATCGGCCCCTTCAGCTACACGACGACGGTCGCGCTGAGCAAGCTGCCCGACGACAGCTGGGCGGTGCGCTGGGCGCCGACGGTCGTCCACCCGCAGCTGAGACGCGGCGCGCGCCTCGGCACCGTGCGCGAGACGCAGCCGCGCGGCAAGGTGCTCGACCGCGACGGCTACCCGCTCGTGGAGGAGCGCGACGTCAAGCGCGTCGGCGTGATCGCCGGCGAGATCAGCGACGCCGCCGCGACGGCGCAGGCCATCGCCGACGCGGTCGAGATCGACCCGAGACCGTTCGAGCGCGCGATCAGAGGCGGCGGCAGACAGCAGTTCGTCGAGGCGATCACGCTGCGGCCCGAGGACTACGCGGCCGTCGAGGGGACGCTCGCCGCGATCCCCGGGATCAAGGTGCTCGACGCGACCGCGCAGCTGGCGCCGACGCGCGCCTTCGGTCGCGCGCTGCTCGGCGACGTGCGTGAGCTCTCGGCCGAGCAGCTGAGAAGACTCGGCGGCGGCTACAGCGTCGGCGACGCCGGCGGCCAGTGGGGGTTGGAGGCCGCCTTCGAGAGAGAGCTGGCGGGGGCGGCCAGCCGCGCGGTCGTGATCCGCGTCGACGGCACGCCGACCGACGAGCTGCTGTCGGTCAGAGGGACGAGAGCGAGAAACGTGCGCACGACGCTCGACGCCGACGTGCAGGCGGCCGCCGAGATCGCCCTCGGCACGTTGGAGGACGAGCAGAGAGCGGCGCTCGTCGCCGTGCAGCCCTCCAGCGGCGACGTGCTGGCGGTCGCCAACCGGCCGATCGACGACAGCTTCAACCGCGCCTTCGACGGCCAGTACCCGCCCGGCTCGACCTTCAAGATCGTCACGACCGAGGCGCTGCTCGCCGGCAGGCTGGTGACGCCCGAGACGACCGTCGACTGCCCGACGACGATCGACGTCGGCGGCCGCTCGTTCAAGAACTTCGAGGGCGGCGGAGGCGGCGAGGAGCCGTTCGCCGACGCCTTCGCCGAGTCGTGCAACACCGCCTTCGTCTCGTTCGCGCCGAGACTGGCGGCCGGCGCGCTCCCGGAGGCCGGAAGGCTGTTCGGCCTCGGCGAGCAGCTCGACCTGCCGGTCCCCGCCTACGGCGGCCAGGTGCCGGAGCCGAGAGACACCGCCGCGACCGCCGCGGCGATGATCGGCCAGGACCGGATCCTCGCCAGCCCGCTCGGGATGGCCGGCGTGATCGCGACCGTCGCCGACGGCAGCTGGCGCGCGCCCCGGCTGGTCGCCGACGACCCCAGAAGCGACGGCACGCCGCTGCCCGGCGCGATCGTCGACCAGCTGCGCGACCTGACGCGCCAGGTCGTCACCTCCGGCACCGGCACCGCGCTCGCCTACCTGTCAGGCGAGCCGCACGGCAAGAGCGGCACCGCCGAGTACGGCAGAGGCGACCCGCTGCCGACCCACGCCTGGTTCGTCGCCTACCGCGACGACGTCGCCGTCGCGGTGCTGGTCGAGGGCGGCGTCGCCGGCGGCGAGATCGCGGCGCCGATCGCCGAGGACTTCTTCAGCGCGCTGGACCAGGGCGTCACGCCCGAGACGCTCGCCGCCTCGTCGGCCGGCGGCTGAGCGCCGCTGGCGTTCAGCCTGCGAGCGCGGCGTCGAGCGACGCCCGGCGCCGCGGTCGCGCCTCACGCCGGCGCCCACAGCCCGCCGTCGTCGCGCAGGACGATCAGTGCCCAGGCGGTGCCGGCGACCGACGGCCAGACGTGGTACTCGAACGGCGGCGAGCGTCTGCCCTGCGTCACCTGCAGGTAGCCGCCGGCGGGGTCGGCTCTCTGCAGCGAGACCATCGAGGCGACGTCGGCGCCGACGTCCTGCCCGAGCCGCGCACGCAGCAGCAGCGCGCCCCACGTCCCCTCAGCCCACACGACGTGCGGCGCGCCCTCGACGCCCGGGTCGGGCAGGTACGGCTTGTAGCCGGCGAACGGGCCCGGTGCGGCGAAGGCGCTGTTCCAGCGATCCGGGTCGGTCGATCTGACGACGCCGGCGCCCTCGACGCGGAACTCCTCCAGCGTCGTGCGCGCCTGCCAGGCGAGGTCGGCGCGGCCGGCGGCGAGCAGGAAGATCCCGCCCCACGACGACAGGTCGAGCGCGCGGGTCGGGTCGGGCCAGCCGGTCGTGACGCCCTGGAAGAAGCGGCCGCGCCAGGCGTCCCAATGGTGCTCCAGGAGGCTCGTGCCGACCGCGGCCGCGGCCGGCGCGTACGCCTCCGAGCCCTCCAGCCGCGACAGGTCGCGCAGCAGGAAGAAGGCGTCGACGTTGTGCTCGGTCGACGCCCACGTCACGTCCGGCCCGCCGCGCACGCTGCCCAGGCGCGGGTCGGCCGGCGAGGCGCCGTGCGCGACCGTCACCTGGAGCGACAGCAGGTGGTCGGCGACCCCTTCGGCGAAGGCGCGGAAGCGGTCGTCGCCGGTCTCCTGCTCGTAGCGGACGGCGGCGTAGCCGGCCCACGCGATCGCGCCGCTGCGTCGCAGCGGGCTCGCGACGACGCCGGCGGCCGTGTCGTAGGCGAACGGCAGCGAGCCGTCGGTCGCCTGCAGCGCCTCCAGTCCTTCCAGCACGCGCGCGGCGCGTCTGTGCTCGCCGGCCGTCGTGAAGGCGATCGCCGCCAGCCCCGCGTCGTAGGTGAAGGAGAGGGTCGCGAGCCCGGCGTCGGGATCGTCGGACGGGATCGTGAACGAGCGCACGAGGCCGCTCGGGCCGGCGGCGTCCTGCTGGGCGGCGAGCCAGGCGAGCGCGGCGACCGTCCCGTCGGGGTCG
>JAEXXR010000558.1 GCA_023405705.1 Actinomycetes bacterium | reverse complement strand
GGTCGGGCGCCTTCGCGATCGAGCGCGGTGCGTCGACGACCTCGACGCCGTCGGGCAGCGGCCCGCCGGCACGGATCTCCTCGGCGGGGCCGAACAGCAGGACGCGCGTGCCGCGCTCGGCCGCGATCGCCGCACCGGCCGCGACCTCGGCAGGACCGAGGTCAGCACCGTTCGCGTCGACGGCGACCGTGATCGGCGGCACGACGGGAGCCGCGCTCAGGCGGCGTCGTCGCCGCTGGTGGCCGTGACCACCTCACGACCGGCGTACGTGCCGCAGACCGGGCAGACGCGATGCGGCCGCCGGGGGCTGTGGCACTGCGGGCACGCCTGCGTCGAGGGCGCCGAGATCTTGTGCTGGGAGCGGCGCTTGTTCGTGCGCGCGTGAGATTGCTTCTGCTTCGGGACGGCCATAGAGCGGTGGAATGTACCAGGCTTCGGGGCGGTGGCGCGCCGACGTCACTCCTGCGGCAGCTGCAGCTCGCGCAGCTTCGCCCAGCGCGGGTCCGGAGCGGCCTCGTGGGCGTGGTCTGGCGACTCGTTGAGGTTCTCGCCGCACTCGGCGCAGAGGCCGGCGCAGTCGGCTCTGCAGAGCAGCTGCGCGGGCAGCGTCAGCGACAGCGCGTCGTTGACCCATCTGGCGACGTCGACGACCTCCTCGTCGTCGACGTAGGGGCTGTCGAGCTCCTCGTCCTTGGCGCCGGGCTGGTCGACCTCGCGGGCGTCGACCCTGAAGGTCGAGCGCGACGGCTCCAGGCAGCGCATGCACGGGCCCGCGAGCGTCGCCTCGAAGCGGAGGCGCAGCGCGTAGCCGTTGGCGGTCGTGCGCGAGACGTCGATCCGCACCGGGACGACCGCCGGCTCGACCGGGTAGATCTGGCCGCTGAGGTCGAACGGCTCGAGCGCGACCTCCAGCTCGGCCGTGTGCCCCGCTCCGGAGCCGAGGCGCAGCGGGGCGAGATCGAGGATGTCGGCGGGCGTGGACATGCCCTCGAGGGTAGCGGGCGCGGGGGCCGTCGCGCCCGCCGCTCGGGCGGGCCTCACGAACGACGAACGGCCCCTGGGCGGGGCCGTTCGGAAGCGATTCGGCGTGCGGTGCGCTCAGCGCAGCTCGCGCTTCAGGACCTTCCCCGTCGCGTTGCGCGGCAGCTCGTCGACGAAGACGACCTCGCGCGGGACCTTGAAGGCGGCGAGGTTCGCTCTCACGAACGACTTCAGCTCCTCCTCGCTGCACTCGGCGCCGGGATGGAGCGCGACGACGGCCTTCAGCCGCTGGCCCCACTCCTCGTCGTCGACGCCGACGACGGCGACCTCGCGCACGTGCTCGTGGCCGGCGAGCAGGTCCTCGACCTCCGACGGGAAGAGGTTCTCGCCGCCGCTTATGATCATGTCGTCGTCGCGGCCGTCGACGAACAGGCGCCCGGCCGTGTCGAAGTGGCCGACGTCGCCGGAGGACATCAGGCCCTCGATGATCTCCTTGTTGCCGCCGCCGGTGTAGCCCTCGAACGGCAGCTCGTTGCCGACGAAGATGCGGCCCGGCTGGCCCTCCGGGACCTCGCGGCCCTCGTCGTCGAGCAGCCGCACGCGCGTGCCGACCGGCGGCCGGCCGGCGGTGCCGGGCGCGGCGCGCATGTCCTCGGGCGTCGCGATCGTCGCCCACGCGACCTCGGTCGAGCCGTAGGTGTTGTAGAGGACGTCGCCGAAGCGGTCCATCACCTGGCCCGACAGCGGGCCGGGCAGCGCGGAGCCGGACGCGGCGATCACGCGCAGCGTCGAGACGTCGTACTTGGCGAAGGTCTCGTCGTCGAGCTCCAGCATCCGCTGCAGCATCACCGGCACGACGACGAGCGCCTGCGCTCTGTGGCGGGCGACCGCGCGCAGCGTGCCCTCCGGGTCGAAGCGGCGGCGCAGCACTATCGTCGAGGCGAGCGGGACGCCGAGCGTGAAGTGCGCGAGGCCCCAGGTGTGGAACAGCGGGGCGGCGATCATCGTCGTCTGCCGCGCCTTCAGCGGCATCTTCGACAGCAGCGCCGCGGCGGCGCCGAGCGTCGCCGCGCTGCGGCGGGCGCCCTTCGGCGTGCCGGTCGTGCCGGAGGTGAGGATGATCACGCGGCCGGGGTCCTGCGGCGCGGGGACGCCCGCGGGGTCGCCCTGGGCGATCATGTCCTCGATCAGGCGGTCGCCGTTGGCCGACTCGCCGTCGTGCCACGCGACGAAGCTCTTGCGGCCGGCGCGGACCGGCTCGACGATGTTCGCGAACTCCTCGTCGTAGATGATCGCGGCCGCTCTCTCGCGCTCGACGACCGCCTGCAGCTGCGGCCCGGCGAAGGCGGTGTTGAGATAGAGGACGTTCGCCCCCAGACGCGAGATCGCGAGCGTCGCGTCGACGAAGCCGCGGTGGTTGCGGCACATCACGGCGACGGGGTCGCCGGGGCGGATGCCCTCGCCGGCGAGGGCGCTCGCGAGCGCGTTGCCGCGGCGGTGCAGCTCGCCGTAGCTGATCGTCCCCAGCTCGTCGACGATCGCCGGCTGGTCGGGCCGTCTGGCGGCGGTGACCGCGATCGAGCCGGCCGAGGTCGTGCCCCACTTCTTGAGCGCGAGACCGACCTTCGCGAGCCGGTCGGGACGGGTCGGGCC
>JAEXXR010000505.1 GCA_023405705.1 Actinomycetes bacterium | reverse complement strand
GATCAGGCGGCCGCCGCCTGCTCCTTCTCGGCCTCGTCGAGCGCCTTGCGCAGCTCCTTCGCCTCGGCCTTCAGCTCCTTGGCGACGAGCTTGTCGGCGCGCTTGACGGCGGCGCGGACGGCCTCCTCGACGGTCGACTCGCCGATCACGAAGAGCGCGGCCTGGCCCTCGTCGAGCGTCTCGCCCAGCTCCTTCAGCGCATGTCGCGGCAGTCCGCGCCAGACGTGCCCGACGAGCGCGCCGAAGGCGCCGCCCGCGAGCGCGGTGCCGATCAGCGACGGCGGCCACAGCACGCCGAGCACCGCGCCGGCGGCGAGGCCGGTCCAGGCGCCGTGCTGCGTCGGCTTCTCGTGCCGGCGGACGTGCACGTGGTGGTGCTCGTCACGGTGGACGACGGCCGCGTCATAGGTGCCGACGAGCCCGTCGCGGTGCAGCTCGCGCACCGCCTCCAGGTCGGCCTCGGCGTCGGCCTCGCGGTCGTAGGCGCCGATCAGCACGAACGTCTCGCTCATTTCCCACTCCATTCCGGTCCCATGCCCAACACGGTTGTCGGCAGGTGATGCCCGGAACTGAAGCCCGCGTCCCCTCAGCTGGCGCGGCAGCCGATCGGGACCGATCTGGCGAGCGCGATGCGCTGGGTCCGCTCCGCGCCGAGCACGGCGACGCGCGCGATGAGCGAGTCGATCGAGAGCTGCGCCCAGTTGCCGCCGCTGCACCACGCCCGCGGCATGACGACGTGGCCGGTCACGACGGTGCCGCGCGAGAGCCTGCGGCCGAGCGTCGCGGGATCGTCGAACCGCACGACGAACGCTCCGAAGCGGCCGAGCGGCTTCTGGTCCGCGGTGCGCAGCGACAGCAGCCGCGCGCCCGCGGCGCCGTCGACCTCCAGCCGGAAGGCGACGGTGCGGGCGCCGGCCTCGCGCGCCTCGGCCGAAAGTGGATGCAGCGGCTGGTAGGAGAGCGTTGCGACCGCCAGCGCGACGGCGGTGGCGCCCGCCGCGATCGCCGTCGCGCGGTTCCAACGCGGATCGGCCGGGGAGCGCTGAAGCCCCCACTGCTGCACGACGACCCACAGCACCAGCCAGAAGAACGCCCCAGCCTCGTCGGCCCAGCCGGGCGCGGGCGCGGCGAGAACGAAGGCGATCAGCAGCGGCAGCGGATGCACGTGCCATCCCCCGCGGCGTTTCGCGACCCACGCGAGCGCGAATGCGTAGACGCCGCCGTGCAGCAGCGCCGGCCACACCGAGGCCGCCGCCTCCCACCACCCGTCGCGCAGCCACGGCCACCCGGCGGCGACGAGACCGCTGCTCGCAGAGTCGGCGGGGTCGGCGAGCGTGAGGTGGGCCGGGATGACGCCGAGCCAGACGAGCGGAGCGAAGGTCACGATCAGCAGCGGGATCGACAGCAGCCCTGCGAGGACCATCGTCCACAGCGTCGTCCACCAGCCGGGGCGCTCGCCGGAGGCGGCCGAGGCCGCAGGCGCGTCGAGCGTGCGCTCCATCTCAGCCACGCTCCGGGCAGTCGATCGTGGTGTTCGCCTCGAGTCTCAGCAGCTGGGTGCGCACGCCGGCCGGCGTCTCGACGCGGGCGTGCAGCGTGGTCATCATCCGCCCCGTCCCGCCGCTGGTCGATGGGCACCAGGCGGCGGGGATCGCGACGCGCCCGCGGACGACCTCGCCCGCGTCGAGGTGACGGCCGAGCTGGCCGGGGTCGTGCAGCCGTACGTCGAGCGAACCCAGCCCGTCGGGCGCGTCGAGCGCGACGATCCGTGTGCCGCCGGGACTGTCGACCGTCAGCGCGAAGCCGAAGGCGTCCGGCGCGCCGATTCCCGCCGCGGCGACCACGCGCACCGGGTTGAACGGCTGGTAGGTCACCGTCGCGAGCAGCAGCACGGCGCAACCGGCGGCGATCGCCCAGCGGGCCCGGCCCGGCAGGCGGGCCGGACGGGCCGCTCTCGCGAACCCCCACGTCCGCAGCACGACGACCGGTACGACCAGCCACCACGACACGATCGCGTCGATTGCCGCTCCTGACAGGAGGGAGGCGAGCGCGAACGCGAGCAGCGCCACGCCCGGGTGCATGCGCCAGTCCCCGCCGGAGACCGCGACGACCGCCGCGAGCGTGCCGGTGAGGAGCGCGGCGACGAGCCCGACGACGCCGACGCTCGCGAGCAGCGCCCACAGTCCGTCGTCCATCAGCGGCAGGCTGCGCTCCAGCGGTGCCGAGGCCGGCAGCAGGTGCGCGTCGGCGAGCGCCCCGAGGCCGGCGAGCAGCGGCAGGGCGAGCACGACCGCGAGCGCCGCCGCCGCCGTCGTCCACCACCATGCCGGCCGTTGCGGATCCCGTCCCTGTGCGCGCGACGCCGCGGTCGCTCCGATCGTCTGCCCCATCGCTCGAAGGATCGGGCACGAGCGACCGGCGCGCAACCGCCGACCGCCGCCCCCGCGCTACCATCGCCTGCACGGGAGCCCATCAGCGGGCTGAGAGGGCGGTGAGCACGCACCGCCGACCGTCACGACCTGATCCGGATAATGCCGGCGCAGGGAAGGAGGCACGTGCCCCAGCGAACGGACCCATCTTTCGACGTCGCCGTCGTCGGCGGCGGCATCATCGGCCTCGCCGTCGCCTGGCGTGCGCAGCAGCACGGCCTGCGCACGCTCCTGCTCGAACGCGACGCCCAGCTCGGCCGCGGCGCGACGCACGCCGCCGCCGGCATGCTCGCGCCGGTCAGCGAGGCGAACG
>JAEXXR010000502.1 GCA_023405705.1 Actinomycetes bacterium | reverse complement strand
GCCCCCGGCGCGTCGACCGCGCCCCGCAGTTTGTCCGGTGCGCACAGCACCCGCGGTCTCGCACCGCTCGGTTCGCTCACGGCGCGCCACCCTAGCGGGCGCTGCCGCGAAGCCGAGATCCGACCGTCCGGTACGTTCGCGCGGCTGCCGAGCGGCGAGGTGCCGCGCACCGCCTCAGGGCAGCGCGTAGCGGAGGATCTTCTTGCCGACCGAGCGGTACTGGCGGCCGAGCGGGCCGCTCAGGTACGGGAGGCCCCAGCGCTCGCAGACGGCGCGCACGCGCGGGGAGATCTCGGGGTAGCGGCTGCTGGGGATGTCCGGGAAGAGGTGGTGCTCGACCTGGAAGGAGAGGTGGCCGCTCATCACGTGGAACAGCCTGCTGCCGTCGAGGTTGCAGGAGCCCAGCAGCTGGCGCACGTACCAGCCGCCGCGCGACTCGCCGTCGAGCTGCTCCTCGGTGAAGAACTCGGCGCCGTCGGGCAGGTGGCCCATGAAGACGATCGTGTGGACCCAGACGCTGCGCAGGACGTTCGCGGTCAGGTTGGCGGCGGCCGTGCGGCGGGCGGCGCGGCCGGTCAGCGCCGGGAAGAGGATGTAGTCCTTCGCGACCTGGCGGCCGGCCTTGCGCAGGAAGGCGCGCACCTCGCGCCTGGCCTGCTCGGGCGACTTGCGACCGTCCTTGACCGCGTCCAGCTCCATGTCGTAGACCGCGATCCCCCACTCGAAGACGAGCGCCATCGCGACGCCGTAGAGCGGCTGCAGCAGGTAGACCGGGTGCCACGGCTGGTCGGGGTGGACGCGCATCGCGGAGTAGCCGAGGTCGCGGTCCTTGCCGACGACGTTCGTGTACGTGTGGTGCTGGTAGTTGTGCGCGTGCTTCCACGACTGCGCGGTGGAGACGGCGTCCCACTCCCAGGTGGTCGAGTGGATCCGCGGGTCGCGCATCCAGTCCCACTGGCCGTGCATGACGTTGTGACCGATCTCCATGTTGTCGAGCACCTTCGCCACCGTCAGCAGCGCGGCGCTCGCGACCGTCGCCTTGCGCGAGCGGGAGAGCATCGGCAGCACGCGCGCGCTCGCCTCCAGCCCGCGCTGGAGCGCGATCACGCGGCGGATGTAGGCGGCGTCGCGCGCGCCGAGGTCGGCTCTGACCTCGTCGCGGATCGCGTCCAGCTCGCGCGCGATCGCGTCGAGGTCGTCCTGCGTGAGGCGGTCGAACGGGTTCTCGCCGGCCTGCTCGACGACGGCCTCGGGGACGGCGGGCGGGTTCGCGAGTCCGGTCACAGCTCGATCTCCACCGGCCCGACGGCGGCCGAGATGCACGTCTGGATGTGGTCGCCCGGCTCGCCGCAGACGACGCCGGTGCGCAGGTCGCGGACTTGGCCGGCGCGCAGCGGCGCGACGCAGGTGCGGCAGATCCCGGCGCGGCAGCCGCTCGGCATCAGCGCGCCCGCGGCCTCCCCGGCGGCGAGCAGCGTCGTCGCGCCGTCGGCGTCGAAGGTGAGGCCGCTGCGCGTGAAGGTGACCGTGCCGCCGGCACCGCCGGCCGTCGCGTTCACGGCGAGGGCCGGCGTGAACCGCTCGGTGCGCAGCCTGGTGCGCGCGCCGCCGGCGGTGAAGTGCGCCTCCAGCCCGTCGAGCAGCTCGCCGGGGCCGCAGGCCCACGTCTCGCGCTGCCTCCAGTCGCTGACGCGGTCGACCAGCTCGGCCGCGGACGGGCGCCCGAGCCTCCCGGTGTGGTGCTCGTGCAGCGCGACCCTGCGCTGCCCGGCGAGCCCGCGCAGCTCGCGCGCGAAGATGACGTGCTCGGGCCCGCGGTCGACGTGCACGACGGTCGTGTCGGGCAGCGTTCCGGAGCGCGCGAGCGTCCGCAGCATCCCCATCACGGGCGTGACGCCGCTGCCGGCGGTGATGAACAGCAGCCGCTGCGGCAGCTCCTCCGGCAGCACGAACTCGCCGGCGGCCTCGCCGAGGAAGACGACCGCGCCCGGCGCCGTCCGGTGCACGAGGTGGGAGGAGACGACGCCCTCGCGCACCGCCTTGACGGTGATCGCGATGCAGCCGTCCGCGGCCCGCGGCGGCGAGGTCAGCGAGTAGCTGCGCTGATGGCGCACCCCGTCGATCTCGACGCCGACGGTGACGTGCTGGCCCGCGCGGTGCTCGCGCCACCCCGTCCCCGGCCGGATCGCGATCGTCGCGCTGTCGGCCGTCTCGCGCCGTACCGCGACGACCCGCCCGGCCGGCTGCCGGCGCGACCACAACGGGTTGACCGTCCCGAGGAAGTCGTCGGGCAGCAGCGGCGTCGTCAGCAGGCCGGCGGCATCCCACAGGCGGCCCCGAGCCCGCCGCCCGTGCTCGGCGAATGCGCGCATCGGCGGGGACCATAGCTGCGCACGCCGCCCGTCGAAGCCACCCCCTTCGCCCCGTTTCCCGGTCCTCTGAGCGCCGTCGCGACTCCGTCGCAGCGCCCGCGCGCCACGCCGCACCCGCGCGGTTCGCATCGATCCACACCGCCAAAGCGGTACCTATAGAATTTTATGTGTAACGGTCAATTAACAATGCTATTCTTTGTGTCATGCCTCCCCGGAGCTACAGCCCGATGGCGCGCGACGCGGTGCTTCTGCTGGGCGCTCAGATCCGGCTGGCACGCACTCTCCGCCGGCTGACGCAGGCTGAGCTGGCGGAGCGGGTCGGCGTCTCAGCCCTCACGATCGGCAAGATCGAGAGAGGCGACCCCGGGGTGTCGATCGGCTCGGTCTTCGAGGCGGCCGCCGTCACCGGGGTCGTGCTGTTCGACCGCGACCACGGTGGGCGCGCCGCTGCGACGAGGCAGGTCCGCGACCAGCTCGCGCTGCTGCCGGAGCGCATCGACGCCCCGCGCCGGAGGGTGCGCGATGACTTCTGAGCTGGCCGAGCCGCAGGAGGCGTACGTCTGGGTCTGGCTCCCCGGCGCGAGCGAACCGGCCGTCGCAGGACTGCTGGAGAGGTCGCCGTCGGGGGCGCTCGACTTCAACTACGCCGCCAGCTATCTGGAGCGCAGCGAGGCGATCTCGCTGTACGAGCCCGAGCTCCCGCTCCAGCGCGGGCGCTTCGCAGCACGGGACGGAGTCGTCGCCTCGTGCCTGCGCGACGCGAGCCCGGACACCTGGGGCCGGCGCGTGATCGTCGACCGCTGGGCCGATCCATCGATCGACGATCTCGGCGAGCTGACCTACATGCTCGAGTCGGGCTCGGACCGCATCGGCGCGCTCGACTTCCAGGCCTCGCCGCACGAGTACGTCGCACGCGAACACGGCCAGGCGACGTTGGAGGAGCTGGAGAGCGCGGCCCACGCGCTCGACAGCGGCGAGCCGCTGTCGCCGGCGCTCGCCGAGGCGCTCGTGCACGGGACCAGCATCGGCGGAGCGCGCCCGAAGGCGCTGCTGAGCGACGGCGACCGCCGGCTGATCGCCAAGTTCTCCTCCAGCACCGACCGGTTTCCCGTCGTCCGCGGCGAGTTCGTCGCGATGCGTCTCGCGCGAGCGGCCGGCCTCGACGTCGCGGAGGTCGAGCTGACCGAGGCGGGCGGACGCGACGTGCTGTTGATCGAGCGGTTCGACCGGCCAGGAAACGGCGAGCGGCGCCTGCTCGTCTCCGCGTTGACGATGCTGGGCCTCGGCGAGATGGACGCGGCGCTCGACTCCAGCTACGCGACGCTCGCGACGGTCATCCGTGCGCGCTTCGCCGACCCGACCGCCACCCTCCGCGAGCTGTTCGGCCGCATCGCCTTCAACATCCTCTGCTCCAACACCGACGACCACGCGCGCAACCACGCCGCCTTCTGGGACGGCGAGTGGCTGCGGCTCACGCCCGCATACGACGTCTGCCCGCAGGCGCGCTCCGGCGGCGAGACCCGGCAGGCGATGGCGATCGGCGCCGACGGGTGGCGGTTCAGCCAGCTGGCCGGCTGCGTCGCGCGGGCCGGCGAGTACCTGCTCGGCCGCGACCCCGAGCGGCAGGCGCGAGAGATCGTCGACCACCAGCTCGCGACGATCCACGAGCGCTGGGACGAGATCTGCGACGAGGCCCGCCTCACGAAGTCCCAGCGCGACGCCTTCTGGGGACGCCAGTTCCTCAACCCCTACGCGCTGTACGACTACTGAGCGACCGCCCGGTCGCACGGGAGCCGACCGCCGCGGCACCGCGCAGGTCTGCTGGTCTCTCAGACCAGCAGACCTGCCGGCCTCCGGCTCAGCTCGTCGCCGTGACCTTCGAGAGGCCGGCCGGGTGGTCGGGGTCGACGCCGCGGGCGCGGGCGGCGGCGAGCGAGAGCTGCTGGAGGCGGACCGCGTGGACGAGCGGGCGCAGGTGCTCGGGGAGGTCGCCGGGGACCGGGACGTGCGAGGCGAGCGGGACTGCGCCGCCGCCCGGCGCGCCGCTCGCGCCCGAGC
>JAEXXR010000471.1 GCA_023405705.1 Actinomycetes bacterium | reverse complement strand
CGACCCGCAGCCGGGGGAGGACGTCGCCCTCGCCCAGCGCGCCGAGCGCCTCGCCAACGCGGAGGAGCTGCGTCAGGCCGCCGTGATCGCCCACGACGCGCTGTCGGGCGACGGCGACGCGCCCGACGTCGGCATCCTGCTCGCCGAGGCGCGTCGCGCGCTCGAGCGCGCCGCCCGCGGCGACGAGACGCTCGCCGCGCACGCCGCCGCCCTCGACGACCTGGGATACCGGGCCGCCGACCTCGCGACCGAGCTCAGCGGCTACCTCGCCGATCTCGACGACTCCGGCCCGCACGAACTCGCGGCCGTGGAAGAGCGCCGCGCCGCGGTGGGCGCGCTCGTCCGTGCGCACGGGAGCCTCGACGCTGCCCTCGATGTGCAGCGCACCGGCGCCGTGCGCCTCGCCGAGCTCGACGACGACGGCGACCGGATCGCGCGGCTGCGCGCGGAGGAGCAGGCCGCGGCATCCGCTCTGGACGACCTCGCCGCGCGGCTCACCGCCCTCCGGCGCACAGCCGCCGAGCAGCTGTCGACCGCCGTCACCGACGAGCTTCGCGCCCTCGCCCTCCCCGACGCCCGCGTCGAGGTGCAGGTCGCCGAGGCGGCCCCCTCGGCATCCGGTCGCGACGACGTGACGATCCTTCTCGCGCCGCACCCCGGCGCCGATCCGCGCCCGGTCGCCCGCAGCGCCTCCGGCGGCGAGCTCAGCCGTGTGATGCTGGCGATCGAGGTCGTGATCGCCGGCGCCGACAGCGTGCCGACGTTCGTGTTCGACGAGATCGACGCCGGCATCGGGGGAGCGGCGGCCATCGAAGTCGGCCGGCGCCTGGCGCGCCTGGCGGAGACCAGCCAGGTCATCGTCGTGACCCACCTCGCCCAGGTCGCGGCGTTCGCGACCAACCACCTCAGCGTCGTCAAGGGCCGCGACGGCGCCGTGACCGGCTCCAGCGTGCGCGCGCTAGCGGGCGGCGACCGTGAAGCCGAGATGGCGCGCCTGCTGTCGGGCCTACCCGACTCGCCGGTCGCGCTGGAACATGCCCGGGAGCTGCTGAGCCTCGGCCACTCAAGACTGATAGGATGAAAGCCCGTGACGGACACTCATTCAGACGCGGGAACTTCTCAGAACGACACCACCAAGCACATCTTCGTGACGGGCGGTGTCGTTTCGTCGTTGGGGAAGGGCTTGACCGCCGCGTCGCTCGGGAACCTCCTCACCGCGCGGGGCCTGCGCGTCGTGATGCAGAAGCTCGACCCGTACCTGAACGTCGATCCCGGCACGATGAACCCGTTCCAGCACGGTGAGGTCTTCGTCACCGACGACGGCGCCGAGACCGACCTCGACATCGGCCACTACGAGCGCTTCCTCGACATCGAGCTGAGCCAGGCCGCCAACGTCACGACGGGACAGATCTACTCGCAGGTGATCGCGCGCGAGCGCCGCGGCGAGTACCTCGGCGACACCGTGCAGGTCATCCCGCACATCACCGACGAGATCAAGCGCCGCATGCGCCTGCAGGCCGATGAGACCCCGAAGCCCGACGTCATCATCACCGAGATCGGCGGCACCGTCGGCGACATCGAGTCGCAGCCGTTCATCGAGTCGGCCCGGCAGATCCGCCACGAGCTGGGACGGAAGAACGTGTTCTTCGTGCACGTCTCGCTCGTGCCGTACATGGGGGCCTCCGGCGAGCAGAAGACCAAGCCCACGCAGCACTCGGTGCAGGCGCTGCGCCAGATCGGCATCCAGCCCGACGCGCTGGTGCTGCGCAGCGACCGGCCCGTGACCGAGTCGAACAAGCGCAAGATCGCGCTCATGTGCGACGTCGACGAGGATGCCGTGGTCAACGCGGTCGACGTGCCGTCGATCTACGACATCCCCACGATGCTCAACGAGCAGGGGCTCGACGCGTACATCGTCGACGCGCTGGGCCTTGCCGCGAAGGCCGACGAGGTGGACTGGACGCGCTGGAGCAAGGTCCTGAACGCCGTCCACAACCCCAAGCACGAGGTCACGATCGGTCTCGTCGGCAAGTACATCGACCTGCCCGACGCGTACCTGTCGGTGACCGAGGCGCTGAAGGCCGGCGGTTTCGCGCAGGAGACCAAGGTGCAGGTGATTTGGATCCCGTCCGACCTCTGCGAAACCCCGGAGGGCGCGGAGAAGGTGCTCGCCGCCGTCGACGGCATCGTCGTGCCGGGCGGCTTCGGCATCCGCGGCATCGAGGGCAAGCTCGGCGCCCTGCGGTTCGCGCGCGAGCAGGGCATCCCCACGCTCGGCATCTGCCTGGGCCTGCAGTGCATGGTGATCGAGTACGCGCGCAACGTCGCCGGGATCGAGGGCGCGTCGTCGAGCGAGTTCGACCCCGACACCGCGCACCCCGTCATCGCGACGATGGCCGAGCAGGTCGACATCATCGCCGGCGGCGACATGGGCGGCACGATGCGTCTGGGACTCTACGAGGCGGAGCTGGCCGAGGGCTCGCTCGCGGCCGAGGTGTACGGCGCGAACCGCGCGAGCGAGCGTCACCGTCACCGCTACGAGGTCAACAACCGCTACCGCGACCAGATCGCCGAGGCGGGCCTGTGGTTCTCCGGGCTGTCGCCCGACCGCAACCTCGTCGAGTACGTCGAGCTGCCGCGCGAGGTGCACCCGTACTACATCGCCACGCAGGCCCACCCCGAGCTGCGCTCGCGTCCCACCGAGGCCAACCCGCTGTTCCGCGGGCTCATCGCGGCGGCGCTCGAGCGCCACCGCGCGAGCGAGCTGTTCGAGGTCGAGGGTGAGTGAGCCCGAGGCGCTGACCGATGACCCCGTGCAGGTCGAGGTCCTCAGGACCGAGACGCCGTTCACCGGCCGCGTCTGGAACATCCGTCGCGATGCGTTCGCCTACAACGGCGACACGATCGTCCGGGAGTACGTCGATCACACCGGCGCCGTGGCCGTCCTCGCGATGGACGATCAGGAGCGGGTGCTGCTGATCAAGCAGTACCGCCACCCGGTGCGGGCGCGCGACTGGGAGATCCCCGCCGGGCTCCTCGACGTCGCGGGGGAGGACGCGCTCGCCGCCGCGCAGCGGGAGCTGGCGGAGGAGGCCGACCTCACGGCATCCCGCTGGGATGTCCTCAGCGACTTCTACACGAGCCCCGGCGGCAGCGACGAGGCGATCCGGGTGTACCTCGCCCGCGATCTCGCGCCCGCCGCGGAGGTCTTCGCGCGCGGCGAGGAGGAGGCCGACATCGAGGTGCGCTGGGCGAGCCTCGACGAGGTCGTCGACGCGGTGCTCGCGCGCCGCGTGCAGAACCCCTCGCTCGCGATCGGCGCGCTCGCCGCAC
>JAEXXR010000446.1 GCA_023405705.1 Actinomycetes bacterium | reverse complement strand
CGTCGGGGCCGACCGGGCCGCCGGCGAGCGCCGCGTCGATCGCGGCCAGCTCGCGGGCGGCGTCGGGGGCGGAAGCGCGATCACGACGGCGCATGGCAGGCCTTCCTCAGCTTCGTCATGGTGCGGTGCAGGAGCGTGCCGGCGTTCGACTCGCTGACGCCGAGGACCTTCGCAATCTCGGCGTTGGAGAGGCCGGCGTGGAACTTGAGCGCGACCAGCTCGCGCTCGCGCGGGTCGAGCCGGTGGAGGGCGGCGCGGACGGTCGTGCGCGCGAGCGCACCGTCGGCGGCGTCCTCGACGGTCGTCGCCTCCGCGTCGCCGGGCTCGGCGGCGAGGGTCGCGTGGCGGCTGCGGCGGCGCAGCTCGTCGAGCGCGGCGTTGCGGGCGATCCCGAACAGCCAGGCGCGCTCGTCGCCGCGGCGGCGGTCGAACGAGCGCCGTCTGCGGTAGGCGCGCTCGAAGGCCAGCGCCGTCACGTCCTCCGCGGCCGCCGCGTCGCGCAGCAGCGTCGCGACGTACGCGTACACGTCGTCACGGCTTGAGCGGTAGAGCGCCTCGAAGCGATCCCAGCTGGTGTCCGCGGCCGTCGTCGTGGCGGTCATGGTGGCGTTCACGCCGACACTACGCGCCGGCGCCGCGATCCGTCACAAAGAATTCGCAGATCCTCGGGCGCGGGGCGCGGGGCGCGGGGCGCGGGGCGGGACGCGGCCTACGGGTGCGCGAACAAGCGCGGGTCGTTCGTGATGACGCCCGTCACGCCCATCGCCGCGAGCGCCTGGATCCGCGGCGCCTCGTCGACCGTCCAGACGTACAGCTCGCCGCCGGCGCCGTCGACCGCCGAGACGAGCCGCGGCGTGACGAGCCGCCAGTGGGCCATCAGCGCGTCGCACCGTCTCGCCTCCAGCGCCTGCGCGGCGCGTCTGGGCAGCACGCGCTGCATCAGCTGCAGCACCGCGTACGCCGGCAGCTTCGACAGCGGCGAGGCGGTGTAGTCGCGCCGGGCGCGCGGCACCGACCAGCCGAGCCGGAGCCGCGGCTCGTACGCGCGGATGCGGGCGAGGCTCTCCGGATAGGTCGTCGAGATCAGCGTCCGCTCGACGAGGCCGTGGGCGCGCAGCGCGTCGACGACGCGCAGCTCGTAGCCGGGGATCTTCAGGTCGACGTCGAGCTCGATCCCGTCGAACGGCTGGGCGGCGAGGTGAGCGAGCCCGTCGCCGAGGCCGAGCGGCTGCTCGTCCGCGTGCAGGTCGCCGTAGTCGTGCGCGAGCAGCAGCCGGCCGCGGGCGATGTCGGGCCTGCCGTCGGCGCCGAGGTCGGGCAGCACGTCGAACTCGATCATGTCGACGCCGGCGGCGAGCGCGGCGTCGAAGCTCGCGAGCGTGTTGCCGGGCGCGATCAGGTCGGCGCCCTTGTGGCCGATCCGCTTGACGGTCACCGCTGGCATCCCGGGCACCAGTAGGTCGTGCGGTTGTCGTCGCCCTGCCCGCGCGCGCGGATCGTCGCGCCGCAGCGCGGGCACGGCATGCCGGTGCGGTTGTAGACGTGGCGGTCCCTGCGCTCGATCGCGCGGCCGGCGTCGACCTGGGCGGCGGCGAGCATCCGCGGCCGCGCGTTCTCGACAATCGCGACCGCCTCCTCGTCGCTGACGTCGCGCAGCCTGCGCCACGGGTCGATCTGCGCGCCCCAGCAGCCCTCGGCCTTCCAGATGTTCCCGATCCCGGCGACGTTGCGCTGGTCGAGCACGGCGTCGCCGATCGTGCGCGTCTGGTCGTCGCTGCGCAGCCGCTTCAGGAACGCCTCGGGCGCGAAGTCGTCGGCGAGCAGGTCGGGCCCGAGCGCGCGCAGCCGCTGGTCGAAGCGGGTCCGCGACTCGGTCATCAGCTCCAGCACGGGGCCGTCGAACTCGACCACCTCGGCGCCGCCGGCGCGCAGCACCAGCCAGGCCCGCCGCGGCGACTTGCGCCATCTGGCGCCGCGCGGGTAGACCGACCAGGCGCCGTGCATGCGCAGGTGCGAGTGGAGCGTCAGGTCGCCCTCGAAGCGCAGGAAGAGGTGCTTGCCGTAGGAGTCGACGCTGCGCACGCGGCGGCCGGAGAGTCGCTGCGGCCAGCGGTCCGGGCGGTGGCGCGGCTGCGGCGTGCGGATCTCGTCCGGCACGTGTCCTTCCAGCACCGGGCGGATGCGGCGCGCCGCGCGCAGGATCGTGTCGCCCTCGGGCATTCCCCACAGGGTACGAAGCAGCGGGCCGGAGGGGTGAAGGAGCTGTGAGCAGCGCGGCCCTACACTGCCGCGATGGCCGCCGCCCCGACCTCCCCGTTCGCGCAGGCGCTCGCCGCGCTGGAGGCGCGCGACAGACGCGCGCTCGCGTCGCTGCTCGACGCCGACCCCGACCTGGTGCTGGCGCGCGGCGACGGCGGCAACGACCTGCTCGGCCTCGCCGTCTCGCTCGGCGACGCGCAGGGGGTCGCGCTGCTGCTGGAGCGCGGCGCCGACCCGGCGCGCGGCAACGTCCACGGCTGGACGCCGCTGCACCAGGCGACCCATCTCGGCAACGTCGGGCTGACGGCGACGCTGCTGTCGGCCGGCGCGCCCGTCGCCAGCAACGCCCGTGGCGACGGCGGCACGCCGCTGGTCGTCGCGCTGCTGTGGGG
>JAEXXR010000445.1 GCA_023405705.1 Actinomycetes bacterium | reverse complement strand
GGCGAAGGCGGCGCGGATCGTCTTGTCGGCGTCCGGGTCGGCGGCGCGGACCGTTCTGGAGAGCGCCCGCTCGTAGCGGGCGCGCGCGCCGTCGACCTCTCTGACGGCCTCGGCCGGCGTGCCGAGGATCAGCGCCGTCTGCGCCTCGAACAGGCGCGCGCCGACCTGCTGGGAGACCTGCCACGGCGGCGCGCTCCCCGTCGCCGCCGCGGCGCTCCCCGGCCCTGCCGCCCCCACCACCAGCAGGGCGGCGAGCATGGCGAGCAGGAAGGGGAGCGGGCGACGGCGGCGGGGCGGGGTCATGCGGTCCTTCTGGTTCCTAGTTCTCGAGCGTGATGCCGAGCTGCGTGGCGGCCTGCGAGACCTGGCCCGCGATCGCCTCGGCTCTGTCCTGCGCCTCTCCGCCGAGCGTGTCGGCGTCGCTGGCGGTGAATCTGCGGCCGCCGGCCTCCTCGTCGCGGAGCCGCTCGGCGAAGGCGGTCAGCTGCGCGAGCGCGGTGCCGGTCTGTCTCGCCTGCGCGGCGTCGGTCTCCGCGATCGACGGCTCGATCGAGTCGTAGACGAGCACGAGGCCACCGAGGATGTCGGCGATGTCGGAGAGGCGCGAGGTGCCGACGAAGCCGGACTCGGTCGCTCTGTCGCCCGCGACGAAGCGCGAGTTCTTCCACGCCTCGAAGTACTCCGACATCGTCGGCGTCATCACGACGACGGCGGTGAAGACGTCCTCGGGCGCCGGCTCCCACTCTCTCGCGGAGGCGTCGAGCTCTCTCGCGGTCGCGTGGAAGTCGCGCGCGGTCGCGACGAGGAAGTCGGCGTCCGGCAGCGCCTCGCCGAACTCGACCGTGCCGTCGCCGTTCAGGTCGGCTCTGACGCCTCTGACGGTGAATCTCGGCTCGGTGCCGAAGACGGAGGTCTCTACCAGCGCGAAGAAGTTGCCGGGCTGTCTGAAGGTCTTGCCGGCCGGCGTTCTGATCGAGAACGGGACGGCGTTCTCGGGATCGGAGCCGTCGCTGCCGGCGTCGATGATGTTGTCGTAGTCGGCCAGCTCCGGCACGCCCGCGACGACGCCCTCCATCTCCTCGTAGGAGGGGTTGGCGGTGCGCAGGTCTCTCTGCAGCGCTCTGACGAGTCTCGCGACCTCGGCCCGTCTGGTCGCGAGCAGCTGCTCGTAGTCGAAGCCGGACTCCTCCGCGAGCGCGTGGTACGCCTCGGCGTCTCTCTGCAGCGTCGCGGTGTCGTCGACGAGCCGCCGCGTGTGGTCGTAGAGGTAGTCCTGGATCGATCTGTAGTCGATCGAGACCGCCGCGGTCGTCTCGGCGGCGGTCGTCGCGCCGGCCGAGCCGTCGTCGTCGCTGCCGCAGGCGCCGAGCGCCAGCGCCGCGCCGACGGCGAACATGGCGGGGGCCATCCGCCAGCGCGGAGTGAGCTTCGTCATCTGTGCTCCTGGTTGGTCGTGGGGGCCATTGCCGCACGCAGTGCGGGCCGCGACTTAGGGCATCCTAACATCGGATCCCGGCAAATCGCCGCCGCGTGCGGCCTTCGATCAATTGGGCGCGTGCACGCCCTCGGCGTCGTTGCTGCGGTTGCGCCCCAAGACGCGCTGCTGCAACGCCGGCCGCGCGCTCGTGTCGACGGCGCCGACGAGCTGGCAGAGCGCGCCCGGGAACGGCGTCGTCGACGCTCTTCTCCCGTACGGGTCGGTCCACCACAGCCGCGGGCCGCCGCCGTTGCGGACGGTCGTCTCGCGCAGGTAGACGTCGCGGCGGGTGCCGTTGAACGGCGAGCGCACGTCGTCGAAGGCGTACGGGACGCCGATCGTGCCGCCGGCCGTCGCGGTCGTGCAGGCGGCGCCGTCGAAGCGGTCGCCGTTGGGCTCCCGCTCCCAGCAGAGGTCGAGCGTCCGCCCGATCCCTCTGGCTCCCGCGGCGTTCGCGTAGCGGGCCGGGTCGAAGACGCCGAAGGCCGCGTCGAAGGCGACGACGACCTCTCCTCCGGCGGTCGTCAGCTCGTTGTCGGCGCTCCACTTCTCGTACAGCGCCCACGCCGAGGTCGTGCGGCCGGCCGGCACGAGCACGGTCTGCTCGACGCAGGCGCGGTCGGGGATCTCGCGCGCGCCGCTGCCGGCCGGGTAGCCGTTGTCGGTCGTCGTGACGGTCGTCGCGGGCGCGCACGAGCGGGCGTACTCGCCGGGCGCGCCGAAACGGCTGATCGTGTCCGAGATCAGCTCGGTGCCGTCGTCGCAGCGGACGGCGTAGAGCAGCTCGTGGACGTTGTTGGAGAGCGCGTCGGGCGAGTGCGAGCCCTGGTGGACGGAGACGAGGTAGTCGCAGGTGACGCCGAGCGGGGTGCCGTCGGCGGTCAGCAGCCGCACGTCGTTCTCGAAGTCGACCTTGTAGCCGGGGTTGTCCTCGTGGCGGACTCGCGTGCCGGGGTTGGCGGCGGCGTAGACGTCGAGCGACTCGGTCGCGAGGCCGAACGGGATGCCGGCGTATCGCTCGGCGCCGGGGGCGGCGAGGTGGTCGGCGACCCACAGCGCGATGTCGGAGCCCTGCGGGTCGCGGCCGTGCTCGTGGCCGAAGGTGCAGGCGGTGCCGGTCGCGGGGTCCTTCGCCGTGGGCGGGTGCCAGGTCGGGTAGCGCTTGCCGTCCGGTCCGATCACGGCGAAGCGGTCGTGGACCGCTCTCGGGCAGGTGTCGGCCGCCGTCGGCGTCCAGCTCGCGTCGGCGTAGGAGGACTGGGC
>JAEXXR010000320.1 GCA_023405705.1 Actinomycetes bacterium | reverse complement strand
ACACCAGCGGTGCCGCGGCGGCCGTCGGCGAGCGCCACCTCAACGGCTGCATCGCGCCGGGCTACCGCGCCGACCTGACGGTGCTCGGCGCCGATCCGGTCGACACCGCCGCCGACGAGCTGACGAGCATCCCGGTGCGGATGACGATCGTCGACGGGAGGACGGTGCACGCGGCATGAGCGCTGTGAGCGACGGGACCGCAGGGACGGCGGCGGCCTCGTTCGAGGTCGTCGTGACGCAGCTGACGTTGGAGGCCGACGCGGTCGTCTCGGTGCGGCTGGAGCGCGTCGACGGCGCGCCGCTGCCGGCGTGGGAGCCGGGTGCGCACGTCGACCTGATGCTGCCGGTCGGGATCGCGCGGCAGTACTCGCTGATCGAGTCGCCGGCCGACTTCTCCTCCTATCGCGTCGCGGTGCTGCAGCAGCTGGCCAGCCGCGGTGGCAGCGAGTACGTCCACGTCTTCCTGCGGCCGGGGCAGCGGGTGCGGGTGAGCGCGCCGCGCAACCACTTCGCCCTGGACCCGGCGCCGTCGTACCTGCTGATCGGCGGCGGGATCGGGATCACGCCGCTGCTGTCGATGGCACGCGACGCGGCGGCGCGGGGCGCGCGCTGGTCGCTGCACTACGGCGGCCGCAGCCGGCGGACGATGGCGTTCTGGCGCGAGCTGGTCTCCGAGCACGGCGGGGCCGTGCAGGTGTGGGCCGACGACGAGGAGCGGCGGCTGCCGCTCGACCGTCTGCTGGCGCGGCGCGAGGAGGGGACGCTGCTCTACACCTGCGGGCCGCAGCCGCTGATCGACGCGGTGCGGACGGTCGCGGCCGAGCACGGCTGGCCGGAGGAGGACGTCCGCTTCGAGCGGTTCGCGCCGACGGTGCGCGAGCACGGGCCCGACCGGGAGATCGCGGTGCTGGCGGCGCGCAGCGGGGTGGAGGTGCTGGTCGACACCGAGGAGAGCGTGCTCGACGGCCTCCTGCGGGCCGGGATCGGGATCTCCTCGTCGTGCAGATCGGGGGTCTGCGGTGCCTGCCAGGTCGGCGTGCTGGAGGGCGAGCCCGAGCACCGCGACGACATCCTCACCGCCGCCCAGCAGGCGGCGAACGACACGATGCTGCCGTGCGTCTCGCGCGCCTGCGGCGAGCGGCTGGTGCTCGATGTCTGAGCCCCGCGTCGTCTTCCGCAGACTCGACCGCGAGCAGATCCGCGCGGTGATCGGCTACCCGCACGAGATGATCGCGACGAAGGTCGCCGAGACGATCGGGGAGACCGCGCGCCGCTTCATCGCCCACTCGCCGTTCATGACGCTCGCGACCTGCGACGCCTACGGCCGCGCCGACTGCAGCCCGCGCGGCGACGGCCCGGGGTTCGTCAAGGTGCTCGGCGAGCGGACGCTGGCGATCCCCGACCGCACCGGCAACAGACTGGTGCAGTCGTTCGAGAACCTGCTGGAGAACCCGGCCGTCGGCACGCTCTTCTTCGTCCCGGGCCTGCGCGAGACGCTGCGCGTCAACGGCGCGGGCTACGTCACCGACGACCCCGAGCTGCTGCGCCGCTTCGACAGCGACGGCCGCAGCGCGAAGCTCGCGCTCGTGGTCGACGTGACCGAGGTCTACCTGCACTGCGGCAAGGCGCTGATCCGCTCGGGCCTGTGGGACCCGAGATGGCAGTCGCTCGCGGAGGCGATGAGCCGCGGCGTCGGCGTCTTCTCACTGCGCGAGATCGAGAAGGGCGCCCCGACCGGCACCTCCGCCGCCTTCGACGCGTGGCTGGAGGACGTCTACCGCAGACAGCTGTGAGGCCGCGGCCGCGCGCCTGAACGGCGCGCAGCGCACGCGGCGCGCGGTGAGCGGAGGCGCACCCGCCGCGCGCGGCGCGACTGCCCCGCTCAGTGCACGACGTCGAAGACCTGCTTCTGGATCCCGTTCGCGTACGCCTCGTGCTCGATCAGCTGCAGTCTCGTCCAGTCCTTGTCGGCCTCGCTGAAGAGGCGCAGCCCGGCGCCGAGCAGCAGCGGGAAGACGAGCAGGTGGTAGCGGTCGACGAGGCCGGCGTCGGCGAGGCCGTGCGCGAGCGTGGCGCTGCCGTGGACGGCGATCGGGCCGCCCTCGGTCTGCTTCAGCGCGGCGACGTCGTCGAGCGAGCGCAGGATCGTCGCCGGCCAGCGCTCGTCGTCGGACTCCAGCGTGGTGGAGACGACGTAGCGCGGCATCGCGTTGTACTCGGCGAACTCGTCCATCGTCGGCCAGACCGGCGCGAACGCCTCGTAGCTTCTGCGGCCGAGCAGCAGCGCGGTCGTCTCCTGCTGCTCGCGGCCCTTCAGCTCGTAGGCGGCCTCGTCGAACTCGACCGCCTTGAAGGTCCAGCCGCTGTTGCGGTAGCCCGGCTCGCCGCCGGGCGCCTGCATGACGCCGTCGAGGGAGACGAAGGCGGTGACGATGAGGGGACGCATGAACTCTCCTGTGGCTTCGCTTGCGGTCGGACGATGACGCATCGCCACAACAGACCGCCGCACCCGCGAGAACTCATCGCTCCCGCGGGTGAGATGCGAGCCGGACGACGCGGTCAGCCCGCCGCGAGCCGCTCGAAGCGCATCTCCATCCAGTCGACCCAGCCGCGCCCCGCGACCAGCCGCTCCCACGCCGCCGACATGACCGGGGCGCGCACGTCGGTCGCCGGCACCGACGAGTACGAGTGGCTCGCCGCCGGCTGGTTCCTGCTCCACCGCTCGGGGTCCACCATCTCGCCGGAGGAGGCCCAGCGCCCGACGAGCGCGTCGAGCCGCCGCACCGCCTCGGGCGCGCCGGCCGCCGGGCCTCCCGACGACGCCGCCGTCATCCGACGAACCGCAGCGAGCCCGGGGTGTCGAGCAGCTCGCCGGTCTCCAGCAGCGTCTTGAGGCCGGAGAGGATCATCGGCCAGCCGCCGTACAGCTCGGCGTTGGCGCCGGCGGGGAGCTGGTCGTGGGTGACGGTGAGGCGGCAGGAGCTGCCGACCTGCTCGATCTCCCACGTCACGCGCGTCGTGCCCTGCGCCTTGACGTCGTCGCTCCACAGCGCCTGGAAGGTCTGCACGAGCAGGCGCGGCGGCTCGACGACGAGGTTCTCGCCGGCGGCGATGTCGACGACGCCGGGCACGCCCGACTCGTAGCGGGAGCCGGGCGTCCACTCCGACTGCACCGCGACGCCGAAGTTGTACTTCGCGCGCTGCTCGGGGTCGGTGATCGCCGCCCACAGCCGCTCGGGCGTCGTCTTGATGAAGACCTCGAACACCGCGGTGCCGTCGGCGACCGGCGCTGTGCCCTCGGCCCAGGAGACCGTCTTGACCGTGCTCATCTGTTCGTCCTCCAGCGTCTGCTTGAGCGCGCTGAGCGTCGCCGCCCACGGCTCTGCGTACTTGCTCACCCAGCGGTCGTGGACGAGCCGGATCGGGACCGGGTTCAGGAAGTGCAGCTTCTCGCGACCGCGTCTGCGCGTCGTCACGATCCCCGCCTCCTCCAGCACTCTCAGGTGCTTCATCACGCCGAAGCGCGTCATCGGAAGCCGCTCCTCCAGCGAGCCGAGCGTCTGCCCGTCCCGTTCGAAGAGCGCGTCCATCAGCGCGCGGCGCGTCGGGTCGGCGAGGGCCTTGAACACGGAGTCCACGTCGCGGACGATAGGTGACCGTTTGGTCACATGTCAAGCGGAGGGGGCGCCACGCGGACCCAAAGGAGGGTCGCCGTCCGGGACCGGGCGCGGGTCGCTCCTCGAACCCGCGCGGTTCGACGGTCCGGAATCGAGGGCATGCCGTGAGGACTTGGTCACCGTTGGGCAAGGAGGGGAACCGATGGCGTGCTTCGCGTTGAGCGGGAAGGAGCGGCTGGGGCGGCACGAGCCGACCGGCGAGACGGTTCCGCGGCACGGCCTCCACGACCGCTTCGACGCGGCCGCGGCCGGCGTCGCCGACCAGGTCGTCGCCTGGCGCCACCACATCCACAGACATCCCGAGCTGTCCAACCGCGAGCACGAGACGGCGAAGCTGATCGCCGACCACCTGACCGCGTTGAGACTCGACGAGGTCCGCACCGGCATCGCCGGCAACGGCGTCGTCGGCGTGCTGCGCGGCGCCGGCGACGGCGACCGCGACCGCGTTGTCGCGCTGCGCGCCGACATCGACGCGCTGCCGCTGAGAGAGGAGTCGGGCGAGCCGTTCTCCTCCACCGTCGTCGACCACGACTACCCCGGCGGGCCCTACCCGGTCGCGCACGCCTGCGGCCACGACTGCCACACCGCGATGTTGATGGGCGCCGCGACCGTCCTCGCCGGCGCGCGCGACGAGCTGCCCGGCACCGTCCTGTTCGTCTTCCAGCCGGCCGAGGAGGGACCGCCGATCGACGAGCGCGGCGGCGCGCGCGAGATGGACGCCGAGGGCGCGCTCTCAGACCCCGCGCCGACGATGGTCTTCGGCATGCACGTGACGCCCTATCCGAAGGGCGTCGTCGCCTACCTCGCCGGCAACCAGTACGGCGCCTCGGTGCTGATCCGCATCAGAGTCCACGGCAAGGGCGTCCACGGCTCGACGCCGTGGGCCGGGATCGACCCGCTGCCGCCGGCCGCCGACATCATCGCGGCGATGGGCCAGGTCTACCGGCAGCTGCCCGGCTACGACCCGCTCGCGATCACGATCGGCCACGTCGAGGACGAGGGCCGCTTCAACGTCGTCGGCGAGTCGGTGACGCTGCTCGGCACGATCCGCTCGACCGTCGAGCCCGACATGGACGTCGCGCGCGACCACGTCAGACGGACCGCCGAGCACGTCGCGCAGGCCTACGGCGCGACCGCCGAGGTCGAGTTCCTCCAGCCGGTGCCGGCCGTCCACAACACGCAGCCGTGGATCGACGCCGTGCTGCCGACGATGGAGCGCGTCGTCGGCCACGACCGCCTCGTCAGAGCGCCGCCCGGGCTCGGCTACGACGACGTCTCCTACTTCGTCAACAGATACGGCGGCGCCTACCTGCAGCTCGGCGCCCAGGACACCGAGCTGCGCCCCGACGGCACGATGGGCGAGATCCCGGGCGGCCGCGGCATAGCGATGAACCACAACCCGCACTTCTACGCCGACGACTCGGTGCTGGAGACCGGCGTGCGGATGCACGTCAACGTCGCGCTCGACCACCTCACCGGAGCGATCTCGGCCGCCGCCTGAGGTCCGCTCGCTGTTCGCCTGAGACCCCGGCAGGTGGCAATCGCGGCGACCGTGGGTAAGCCCGGTCCGATGTCGGTCCGGATCTCGGGAAGACGCCTTCGGGGAGCGTGGGTCGTCGCGGTCGCGACGGCCGTCTGCGCCCTGTCGGTCGCGCTCTCCGCGCCTGCGCCGGCGGCCGCCTCGGACCGGCTCGTCACCTTCGTGGCGCGCGTCTGCGACGACTATCCCGACGTCTCCGCAAACCGCGCTCGCAACAACATCCAGGAGAGCCTCCGCGACCTCGGCGACGACACGACCTACGTCGCGGGCGAGGCGATCCAGCCGGCGAAGGAGCTGGCGGGGCAGCCGCGCTGCCAGCCGCTGCCCGGCTGGCGCTTCACGCTCGGGACCGACTACGCGTCGAGAGCGTCGACGGGCAAGTGGGGCGCGCTGACGGTGCTGACGAGAGCGTTTCCCACGAGCATCGTCACGCAGGCGAGCACGCCGCTGCTCGACGTCGCCGGCAGAGACACGGGCGAGACGCTCGCCGGCGCGGTCACGCTCGCGCTGACCGACGAACAGGCCGCGCTCGCCGCGACCGGCAGCCGGCTGTGGCTGCAGGGCGGCACGCCCGAGGACCCGGTGCTCGACAGAACCTACCCCGACCAGTACGGCTTCGCTGCGCTGCGCTGCGCGATCGACAACCTCAACGGCGACAACGTCGAGTGGATCGCCTACCCGACCGGCGCCCGCCACGTCTTCTGCTACGCGTACTACGTCAGACCGCCGCCGACGAGCGGGACGATCGTCGTGCGCAAGGTCGTCGACGACCCCGACGCGACCGCCCCGAGCCCGTTCACCTTCGAGGGCAACGTCTCCTACACGAGCGACCACACCTTCACGCTCAACGCCTCCGGGCGCGACGTCGGCGCGGCGACCTTCTACCGCGCCGAGACCGGCGCCGCCGACGCGCCGTGGACGATCGCCGAGGTGCCGCAGGCGGGCTGGAGGCTGACGTCGCTGACCTGCACGTCGAGCAGCGGCGGCAGCGTCGTCGCGACCGACGCCGCCGCCGGCAGCGCGAGCATCCGCCTCGCCGCCGGCGACGTCGTCACCTGCACCTACGTCAACCGGCTGGCGCCGCCGCCGTCGGGGCTGGAGCTGGTGAAGACGACGCTCGGCGCGATCGGCAGGTTCGGCTTCCTCGTCACAGGCGACGCGCGGGACGAGCGCGCGACGCTGGAGACGACCGAGGAGGGCGCGCCGGTCTCCAGCGGGGCGCTGTCGCTGCCGGCCGGGAGCTACGAGGTCACCGAGACCGCGCCCGCGCCGGGGCGCGGCGGCAGATGGCTGCTCGACGAGATCGTCTGCGACGGCAGATCGCGCGGCACCGAGCTGCCGCTGGCGATCGAGCTGACGGCCGGCGCGGGCAGCGTCTGCCAGTTCACCAATCGCTTCGAGCCCGCCGGCTCGATCGTGCTGAGAAAGATCACGCTCGGCGGCACCGGCACGGCCGGGTTCGCCGTCTTCAGAGACGGCGACAGCAGCTTCCTGCGCGAGCAGCGCGCGACGACGAGGACGACGGGGACGTCGGTGCGCGCGAGCGGCGACGACCTCGGCGAGCTGGAGCTCGGCCGCTACACGATCGTCGAGACCGGGCCGGCGCCCGACCCCGACGGCGAGTGGTCGATCGACACCGTCTTCTGCAACGGCCTGCCGTACCCGAGCGCGCAGGGGCGGATCGAGGTCGCGCTGACCGCCGCCGCGCCCGACCTCGACTGCGACTACGTCAACCGCTTCACGCCGGGCGCGGAGCCGCCGGTGGTCGTCCCGCCGACGCCGCCGCAGCCGCCCACCACGCCGACGCCGCCGAGCGGCGGGGTCGCCGGCCTCGTCAGAGCGAGCCGGCCGCGCGCCGACCTGCGCGTGACCAAGCGCGTCTCGACGCCGGTCACGACCGTTGGGAGACTGGTCCGCTACACGATCGTCGTCACCAACCGCGGGCCCGACACGGCCCGCAACGTCGCCGGCACCGAGTTCGGGCCGCGGGCGCGCGACGTGGTCAGCCTGCGGATCTCGCGCGGCCGCTGCCTGCGCAGACGCCCGATCATCTGCCGCGTCCCGGCGCTGCGGCCCGGCAGACGGGTCGTCCTGCACGCCGTCATACGGGCGCGCAGACCGCGCCGGCTGGTCAACCACGTCGCCGTCTCGACGAGCACCGCCGACCCGAACCTGCGCAACAACAGAGACCGCGCCACGCTCGTGATCCGCCGCGCGGCATCGGCGCCGAGCTACACGGGCTGACGCGGCGGCCGGGTTCGGGGGGCCGGTGCTCCGAGGGTGCATGTCGCCCTCAGGGCGCCGCTGCTCCGCGGAGCGTGGCCTTCGCGCCATACCTTGCAAGATGAAAGTTCTTGACAAGGTCCATAGTTTGAGGCGATGATGTTTGGCGTGAGCGCGCTTCCGCCCGCACCGACGGCCGACCTCCTCCGCGAGCACGGCCTTCACGTCACCGCCCAGCGCCTCGCGGTGCTGAGAGCGGTCCACGGGCATGCGCACGCGACGGCCGACGACCTGGCCGAGACGGTCCGCGGCGAGATCGGGACGATCTCGCGGCAGGCGGTCTACGACGTGCTCGGCGCGCTCGTCGACAAGGGCCTCGTGCGGCGGATCGAGCCGTCGAGGTCGCCCGCGCGCTACGAGGCGCGGGTCGCCGACAACCACCACCACCTGATCTGCCGCGGCTGCGGCGCGATCGTCGACGTCGACTGCGCGGTCGGCGTCGCGCCGTGCCTGCACGCGGCCGACGACCACGGCTACGAGATCGACGAGGCCGAGGTCGTCTACTGGGGCCGCTGCCCCGACTGCCGGGCGACCGC
Organism: Actinomycetes bacterium; assembly: GCA_023405705.1. Next base: position 5,198 of record JAEXXR010000320.1, on the reverse strand, counting down.
CGCCGGCACCCCCTGAGCGCCCGCCCCACGCGAGCGCGCACCCATCTGTCCGCCAGACCATCGAACCAGGAGAGCGATGAGCACCACTGAGGACCACGGCACCGTCACGACCAGCGACGAGAGAGACACGATGGGGTGCCCGGTCATGCACGCCGAGCATCAGGCGGTCGGGAGCACGGCCAACCAGCACTGGTGGCCGCACCAGCTGAACCTCCGCATCCTGCGGCAGAACAACCCGCAGGCCGACCCCAACGGCGCGAGCTTCGACTACGCCGCGGAGTTCGCCAAGCTCGACGTCGACGCGCTGATCGCGGACGTCGACGCGCTGATGACCGACTCGCAGGAGTGGTGGCCGGCCGACTACGGCCACTACGGCCCGCTCTTCATCCGCATGAGCTGGCACGCCGCGGGCACCTACCGCACCTTCGACGGCCGTGGCGGCGGCGGCAGCGGCGCACAGCGCTTCGCCCCGCTCAACTCGTGGCCCGACAACGCCAACCTCGACAAGGCCCGCCGCCTGCTGTGGCCGATCAAGCAGAAGTACGGCCAGAAGATCTCCTGGGCCGACCTGCTCGTGCTCGCCGGCAACCGCGCGCTGGAGACGATGGGCTTCAGAACGTTCGGCTTCGGCTTCGGCCGCGCCGACATCTGGGCGCCCGAGGAGGACGTCTACTGGGGCCCCGAGCGCGAGTGGCTCGGCGACGAGCGCTACAGCGGCGACCGCGAGCTGGCCAACCCGCTCGGCGCCGTCCAGATGGGCCTCATCTACGTCAACCCGGAGGGCCCGAACGGCAAGCCGGACCCGCTCGCCGCCGCGCGCGACATCCGCGACACCTTCGGCCGGATGGCGATGAACGACGAGGAGACCGTGGCGCTGATCGCCGGCGGCCACACCTTCGGCAAGACCCACGGCGCCGCGAACCCGGACAGCTACGTCGGCAACGAGCCGGAGGGCGCCGAGCTCGTCGACCAGGGCCTCGGCTGGATCTCCACCTACGGCTCCGGCAAGGGCGACGACACGATCACCTCGGGCCTCGAGGGCGCGTGGACCAACGACCCGATCAAGTGGGACAACGGCTTCTTCGCCAACCTCTTCGGCTACGACTGGGAGCTGACGAGAAGCCCCGCCGGCGCCTACCAGTGGCGCCCGACGAACGCCGAGGCGCAGGAGGCCGTCCCGGTCGCGCACGACCCGTCGAAGAAGACGGCGCCGATGATGGCGACGACCGACATCGCGCTGATCAGAGACCCGGCCTACCTGGAGATCTCCAAGCGCTTCCACGAGCACCCCGAGCAGCTCGCCGACGCCTTCGCGCGCGCCTGGTTCAAGCTGCTGCACCGCGACATGGGCCCGACCGCCCGCTACCTCGGCCCGCACGTGCCGGCCGAGGAGCTCGTCTGGCAGGACCCGGTCCCGGCGGTCGACCACCAGCTGATCGACGCGGCCGACGTCGCGGCGCTGAAGCAGAAGGTGCTCGACAGCGGCCTCTCCGTCTCCCACCTCGTCTCGACGGCGTGGGCGTCGGCGTCGACCTACCGCGACACCGACAAGCGCGGCGGCGCGAACGGCGCCCGCATCCGCCTGGAGCCGCAGGCCGGCTGGGACGTCAACGTCGCCTCCGGCGTCGCGCCGGTGCTCGACGTGCTCGCGAAGATCCAGCAGGAGTTCAACGCGGCGCAGAGCGGCGGCAAGCAGGTCTCGCTCGCCGACCTGATCGTGCTCGCCGGCGGCGCCGCGATCGAGCAGGCGGCGAAGGCGGCCGGCCACGACGTGACCGTCCCGTTCTCGCCGGGCCGCACCGACGCGACCCAGGAGCAGACCGACGTCGAGACCTTCGACGTGCTGGAGCCGAAGGCCGACGGCTTCCGCAACTACCTGCAGCCGGGCCTCGGCGTCCCCGCCGAGCACCTGCTGCTCGACAAGGCGTTCATGCTGACGCTGTCGGCGCCGGAGCTGACCGCCCTGCTCGGCGGCCTGCGCGTCCTCGGCGCCAACGCCCACGAGTCCAAGCACGGCGTCCTCACCGACCGCCCGGGCACGCTGACGAACGACTTCTTCGTCAACCTGCTCGACCTCTCGACCGAGTGGAAGGCGACGTCGAGCCAGGAGGACCTGTTCGAGGGCCGCGACCGCGCGAGCGGCGAGGTGCGCTGGACCGGCAGCCGCGTCGACCTCGTCTTCGGCTCCAACTCCGAGCTGCGCGCGCTCGCCGAGGTCTACGCCTCCGGCGACGCGGGCGACAAGTTCGTCGCCGACTTCGTCGCCGCGTGGGCGAAGGTGATGGAGCTGGACCGCTTCGACCTCGCCTGATCGGCTGGGGCGGGCCCTGGGCGGCCCGCCTTGGGAGGCCGATCTGCAGCGACGCGGAGAGCCCCCCCCGCCGGCGGGGCGCTTCTGCGTTCCCGCAGTGCGGCGCGCCCGTGCGGGGGCGCCGCGCTACCGCTCCCTGCCCGACAGGAAGTCGAGGTCGGCGCCGAGGTGGGCCTGCTCGACGTGCTCGTGGTAGAGCCGCCGCCAGCCGCGCTCGGGCAGCGGCGGCAGTCTCAGGTCGGCACGGCGCGCCTCCAGCTCGGCGTCGTCGAGCAGCACGTCGATCCTGCCTCTCGGCACGTCGAGCGAGACGACGTCGCCGTCGCGCAGCAGCGCCAGCGGGCCGCCGATCGCTGCCTCCGGGCTGCAGTGCAGGACGGTCGTCCCGTAGGCGGTTCCGCTCATGCGCGCGTCAGAGACGCGCACCATGTCGCGCACGCCCTGCTGCGCCAGCCTGCGCGGGATCGGCAGCGAGCCGGCCTCCGGCATGCCGGCGCCGACCGGGCCGGCGTTGCGCAGCACGAGCACGTGGTCGGGCGTGACGTCGAGGTCGGGGTCGTCGAGCTTGGCGGTCGCCTCGCCCGGCGAGTCGACGACGATCGCCGGCCCCTGGTGGACGAGCAGGCGCTCGGTCGCCGCGGCGACCTTCACGACGGCGCCGTCCGGGGCGAGGTTGCCGCGCACGATCGCGAGCGCGCCGGTCGGCCCGAGCGGGTCCTCCAGCGGCCGGATCACCCTGTGGTCGACGTACCCGTCGCGCTCGCGGAAGGCCGCGATCCGCTCGGACAGCGGCGTGCCGGTGACGTCGATCACCGAGGTGTCGAGCAGCGGCTCGAGGATCGACAGCAGCGCCGGCATCCCGCCGGCCTTGTGCATGTCCTCCAGGTAGCCGGTGCCCGACGGCTTGCAGTCGACCAGCAGCGGCACGCGCGCGGCGATCCGCTCGAAGTCGTCGAGCGTCAGGTCGACGCCGGCCCGCCGCGCGATCGCGAGCAGGTGGACGATCGCGTTGGTCGAGCCGCCGATCGCGTTCAGCACCGCGATCGCGTTCTCGAACGCCGGGCGCGTGAGGATCTGCGTCGGTCTCAGCCCGGCGGCCGCCAGCTCGACAGCGAGGCGGCCGCTGGCGACGCCGATCCGCAGCCGGTCGGCCGACGGCGCCGGCGCGGTCGCGGAGCCGGGCGGCATCAGCCCGAGCGCCTCCACGACGCAGGCCATCGTCGAGGCGGTGCCCATCACCATGCAGGTGCCGGCGGTCGGGCAGAGCGCCTGCTCGACCTCCTCGATCTGGGCCTCGTCGATCTCGCCGCCGCGGTGCGAGCTCCACAGCCGGCGGCAGTCGGTGCAGGCGCCGACGCGCTGGCCGCGCCAGCTGCCGGCCATCATCGGCCCGGTCACGACCAGCGTCGCCGGCACGTCGGCGGAGGCGGCCGCCATCAGCTCGGCGGGGACGGTCTTGTCGCAGCCGCCGAGCAGCACGACGGCGTCCATCGGCTGCGAGCGGATCGACTCCTCGACCTGCATCGCCATCAGGTTGCGGAACAGCATCGCGCTCGGCGAGGTCTGGATCTCCGCCAGCGACATCGCCGGGAAGACGAACGGCATCCCGCCGGCCTGCAGCACGCCGCGTCTGACCGCCTCGACCAGCTTCGGCATGTCGCGGTGGCACGTCGTGTAGTCGGAGGAGGTGTCGACGATCCCGACGACGGGACGGTCGAGGTCCTCGCGGTCGATCCCCGCGCTGGCCAGGAACGAGCGGCGCAGGAACCTGCTGAAGCCGTCGTCGCCGTAGCTCGTGAGGTTCTTGAAGACGCCGCCGCTCACAGCTCGATCGCCATGTACTTGGTGACGAGATAGTCCTCGATGCCCTCTGGGCCGCCCTCGCGGCCGAAGCCCGAGTCCCTCACGCCGCCGAACGGCGCCTCGGCCGTCGCGATCGCGAACGTTCCGACTCCGACCATGCCTGCCTCCAGCCGCTCCGACGCCAGGAACGCCGTGCGGGTGCTCGTCGTGAACACGTAGCTGGCCAGCCCGAACGGGGTCGAGTTGGCCTGAGCGATCGCGTCGTCGAGCGAGTCGAACGTCGCGATCGGCGCGACCGGGCCGAACGGCTCGGTCGTCATGATCTCCATCTCCGGCGTGACCTCGGTCAGCACGGAGGGAGCGTAGAAGTTGCCGGGGCGGTCGAGCGCGCTGCCGCCCAGGCGCACCTTCGCGCCGCGGCCGGCGGCCTCCTCGACGAGGCCGTGGACGGCCTCCAGCTGGCGGCGCGTCGTCAGCGGCCCGACCTCGGTCGCGGGATCGGCGCCGGGGCCGACCGTCAGCCCGCTCGCCGCCTCCACGAACGCCTCCTGGAAGGCGTCGGCGATCGGCGCCTCGACGAGGAAGCGGGTGGGGGAGGCGCAGACCTGGCCGGCGTTGCGGAACTTCGCCGCGACCGCCGCCTGCGCGACCGCGCACGCGTCGGCGTCGGCGAAGACGAGCACCGGCGCGTGGCCTCCCAGCTCCATCGCGGCCGGCTTGACCGCGTCGGCGGCATGGTGCAGCAGCGTGCGCCCGACCGGCACCGAGCCGGTCAGCGAGACCTTGCGGATCACGGGGGAGGCGATCAGATGGGCGCTGATCGCCGCGGGGTCGCCCATCACGACGTTCAGCGCGCCGTCGGGAAGGCCGGCCTCCATGCACGCGTGCGCGAGCCGCAGCGCGGAGAGCGGCGCCTCCTCGGCCGGCTTCAGCACGACCGAGCAGCCGGCGGCGAGCGCCGCGGCGAGCTTGCGGCCGGGCAGCAGCAGCGGGAAGTTCCAGGCGGTGAAGGCGGCGATCGGGCCGATCGGCTCGCGCCGCGTCAGCAGCCGGCGGCCGGCGGTGCGGCCGTCGAGCAGGCGGC
>JAEXXR010000316.1 GCA_023405705.1 Actinomycetes bacterium | reverse complement strand
CGCCCGCTCAGTCCGCCGCCGCCGGCTCGGCCGCGCCCCCGCGCGTGACCGCCGCCATCCGCGCCGTCGCGCGCGGCTTCGCGTAGGAGAAGAAGATCGCGAGGCCGATCAGCAGCCAGACGGCGAGACGGATCCAGGTCGTGATCGGCAGCAGCGCGATCAGCGCGCCCGCCGACACGATCCCGAGCGGCGCGACGACGTTCACCGCCGGCACCCGGAACGGCCGCTCCAGGTCGGGCCGGCGGCGGCGCAGCACGAGCACGGCGCCGGAGACGATCACGAACGACAGCAGCGTCCCGATCGAGACGAGGTTGGTCAGCACGTCGATCGGCGTGAAGCCGGCGCAGAGCGCACCGGCCACCGCGCAGACGAGCGTCGCGAAGCCGGGCGTTCTGAAGCGCCCGACCCAGCCGAGCCGGTCGGGCAGCATCCCGTCGGAGGCCATCCGCATGAAGATCCGCGTCTGGCCGTAGAAGGTCACGAGCACGGTCGCGGCGAGGCCGACGACGGCGGCGATCGAGACGGCCGCCTCCAGCCAGTCGAGCCCCGGCCCGGCCGCCCGCACCGCCTCCGCGATCGGGTCGGCGACGTCGAGCCGGCGGTAGTCGACCATGCCGGTCATGACGATCCCGATCAGCACGTACAGCGTCGTCGCGATCGCGACCGTCGCGAGCAGGCCGATCGGGATCGTCCGCTGCGGGTCGCGCGCCTCGGAGGCGGCGGTCGAGACGGCGTCGAAGCCGATGTAGGCGAAGAAGACGACGCCGGCCGCGCGCAGCACGCCGGAGACGCCGAAGTCGCCGAACGCGCCGGTGTTGGCCGGGATGAACGGCTCCCAGTTGGACTTCGTGACGTAGAAGATCCCGGCCGCGACGAAGGCGCCGAGCACCGACAGCTTCAGCGCGACCATCCAGTTGTTCGCCTTCGCCGACTCCTGCTGCCCGCGCCACAGCAGCGCGCAGCAGAGCAGCACGATCGCGATCGCCGGCAGGTTGACGACGCCGCCGTCCTCCTGGAACGGCGCGTTCGTCAGCGCGTGCGGCAGCGTGATGCCGATCGACTGCAGCATCGCGTCGAAGTAGCCCGACCAGCCGACGGCGACGGTCGAGGCGGCGAAGAGGTACTCCAGCAGCAGGTCCCAGCCGATGAACCAGGCGAGGAAGATGCCGAAGGTCGCGTACGCGTAGGAGTAGGTCGAGCCGGCGGCCGGGATCATCGCCGCCAGCTCGGCGTAGCAGAGGGCGGTGACCGCGGCCGCGACGCCGGCGAGCAGGAACGAGATCACGACCGCGGGGCCGGCGTACTGCGCGGCGGCCGTCCCGGTCGTGACGAAGATCCCCGCGCCGACGACCGACGCGATCCCCAGCGCGGTGAGGCTGCCGGCGCCCATCGCACCGGAGTTGAGACGACCGCGGTCGCGTCTGGCCTGCGCGAGGACGGCGTCGAGCTGATTGTTCTCCGGCATCACTGCTCCTACATCGGCCGCAAGATTTCCGGCTTGATGAACCCCGTCCGCGTGCAGAGGATCTGGCAGCCGATCCTGACAGAGCCCGCGGCGGTGCCTTGACGCATCCTCGCCAGGAAGCGAGCATCCCTCGGCGTGAGCGCTACCGACGAAGCCCCGGGCGCCGAGGCGGGCACGCCGCGGGCCGACTTCCAGGAGGCGGAGCGCGCGCGCCGTCTCGCCAAGCTCGACGCGCTGCGCGAGCGCGGGATCGAGCCCTATCCCGTCCGCTTCGACCGCGACGCGAGCGCCGCCGGCCTGCACGCGGCCCACGCCGACCTCGCCCCCGGCGGCAGAACCGGCCGCACCGTCCGCGTCGCCGGCCGCGTGATGGGCCTGCGCCGCCACGGCGGCCTCGACTTCGCCGACCTGATGGACGAGACCGGCACGATCCAGCTGCTGGCCGACCGCAGCGTGCTCGGCGACGAGGCGCTGCACGACTTCGCCGCGCTCGACCTCGGCGACTGGGTCGGCGCGAGCGGCGAGGTGATCGCCTCGCAGTCCGGCGAGCTGACGGTCGCACTCGCCTCCTTCGAGCTGCTGTCGAAGGCGCTGCGCCCGCTGCCCGACCTGCGCCACGGCCTCACCGACCCGGAGGCGCGCTACCGCCGCCGCTACGTCGACCTCGTCGTCGACCCGCCGTCGCGCAAGGTCTTCGCGGCCCGCTCGGTCGCGATCGCCGCCGTCCGCCAGGTGCTCGTCGAGCGCGGCTTCCGCGAGGTCGAGACGCCCGTGCTGCTGAGCCAGGCCGGCGGCGCCGCGGCGAAGCCGTTCCTGACGCACCACAACGCGCTCGACATCGAGATGTCGCTGCGGATCGCGCTGGAGCTGCCGCTGAAGCGGCTGCTCGTCGGCGGCATGGACCGCGTCTTCGAGATCGGCCGCGTCTTCCGCAACGAGGGGCTCGACACGCGGCACAACCCCGAGTTCACCCTGCTGGAGGCGTACCAGTCCTTCGGCGACTACAGAGACATGATGGAGCTGACCGAGACGCTCGTCTCGCGCGCGGCGCTCGCCGCCAACGGCACCACCGTCGTCAGGGTCGGGGATCGCGAGATCGACCTCAGACCGCCGTTCCGCCGCGCCTCGATGATCGAGCTGATCAAGGAGCACGGCGGCGTCGACATGCACCCGTCGATGCCCGTCGAGGAGGCGCGCGCGATCGCCGACAGATTCGGCGTCGAGTGGATGGACGTCTGGGGCTCGGGCAAGATCCTGAGCGAGGTCTGCGACGAGCTGTCGGAGTCGAAGCTGATCGAGCCGACCTTCGTGATGGATCATCCGAAGGAGATCTCGCCGCTGGCGCGGACCCATCGCGACGACCTGCTGCTGACCGAGCGCTTCGAGCTGGTCGTCGCCGGCCGCGAGCTGGCGAACGCCTACTCGGAGCTGAACGACCCGGTCGACCAGGCCGAGCGGTTCGCCTACGAGGCCAGGCAGCAGGCCGGCGGCGACGAGGAGGCCGAGCCGGTCGACGACGACTACGTGCAGGCGCTTGAGTACGGCCTGCCGCCGACCGGCGGCCTCGGCGTCGGGATCGACCGCCTGATCATGCTGATCACCGGCGTCGACTCGATCCGCGACGTGATCCTCTTCCCGACGATGAAGCCGCTCGACATGCCCAAGAAGAGCGAGAAGGCCGAGGAGAAGAGCGCGGAGAGCGCTCCCGCCGCCGCGCCGTGCAGCGCCGGCATTGTCAAGCCCAAGGGCGCGCACGCCGCCGACGAGGTCGACAAGGTAGAGAG
>JAEXXR010000278.1 GCA_023405705.1 Actinomycetes bacterium | reverse complement strand
CAGCTCGAGGTCGTGCGTGACCAGCAGGACGGTCAGCCCGCGCTCGTCGCGCAGCCTCCGCAGGATCGCCATGATCTCCGCCTGCGTCGTCACGTCGAGCGCGGTCGTCGGCTCGTCGGCGAGCAGGATCTCGGGCTCGCAGGCGAGCGCCGAGGCGATCATCACGCGCTGCAGCATCCCGCCCGAGAGCTCGTGCGGGTACTGGCGCAGATGCTGCTCGGCGCGGTCGAGGCCGACCGCTCGCAGCAGCTCGACGGCACGCTCGCGCGCCGCGTCCTTGCCGACCCCGTTGCGCAGCATCCCCTCCGTCAGGAAGTCGCCGATGCGGCGCGACGGATTGATGTGGGCGCGCGGGTCCTGGAAGATCATCGCGACCTTCCGGCGGCGGATCTCGCGCAGCTGCTCGGGCGCGGCGGCGAGCACGTCGGTGCCGTCGACGACGACGGAGCCGGCGACCTGCGCGCCGCGCGGGGTCAGCCCCAGCACGGTCCGCAGCGTCATCGACTTGCCCGAGCCCGACTCGCCGACGAGGCCGACGACCTCGCCGCGCTCGCAGGTGAGGCCGACGCCGGCGAGGATCGCGCGGCGCGCCTCGTGCTCGCCGATCGCGAGGTCGAGGCCGCGGATCTCCAGCACGGCGCTCATCGGTCGACCTTCCCGACGCGGGCGGCGATCCCGTCGCCGACGAGGTTGAAGGCGACGACCGTGACGACGATCACCGCGCCGACCGACAGCGGGCCGACGGTCGCGCCCTGCAGCAGCGCCGACTGGCTCTCGGAGATCATCGTCCCCCAGTCGGCCGTCGGCGGCTGCACGCCGAAGCCGAGGAACGACAGGCCGGCGAGGTCGACGAGCGCGTAGCCGAACAGCAGCGCCGACTGCGCCAGCAGGAACGGCGCGAGGTTCGGCAGCAGGTGGCGCAGGCAGATCCACCAGGCGCTGAAGCCCTGGAGGTCGAGCGCGGCGACGTAGGGCCGCTCCCGCTCGCGCAGCGCGACGCCGCGCGTCAGCCGCGCCATGTACGGGATGTAGGCGATGATCAGCGCCGGGACGACGGCCTTCAGGCCGGGCCCGAACATCGCGACGGCGAGGATCGCCAGCATCAGGCCGGGGAAGGCCCACGCGATCTCGATCAGCCGCGACAGGACGCGGTCGACCCAGCCGCCGCGCCACGCGGCGACGACGCCGAGCAGCACGCCGAAGGTCGTCGAGCCGATCACCACCAGCAGCGGCGCCAGCAGGCTGGTGCGCGTGCCGTAGACGATCCGCGAGAGCGTGTCGCGGCCGGCCTCGTCGGTCCCCAGCGGATGGGTCGCGGAGGTGCCGGCGAGCGACTGCGACAGGTCGACGGCGTCGGGGTCGTGCGGCGCCAGCAGCGGCGCGAAGATCGCCGTCAGCGTCAGCAGCACCAGCACGGCGACGCCGAACCAGAACAGCAGGCCGCCGCTGAAGCGGCGCACCAGCGGCAGGCGCCGGACGAGCTGCGGGGAGGATGCCTGGACGGTGGCGCTCATCGCTTCCCTCCGCGCACGCGGGGGTCGATCCACGGGTAGGCGATGTCGACGATCGCGTTCGTGATCACGAAGGCCGCGACGATCAGCAGGACGCTCGCCTGCACGACGGGAAAGTCCTTCGCGTTGACCGCCTGCACGAGCAGGGAGCCGACGCCGCTGAGCCCGAAGACCGTCTCGACCAGCGTCGTGATCACCAGCAGCGAGGCGACGAGCAGGCCGGCGAGCGTCGCCAGCGGCCCGAGCGCGTTGCGGAAGGCGTGGCGCCAGACCACCGCCCGCTCGGGGACGCCGCGGGCGCGCGCCGTCTCGACGTACTCGCTGCTCAGCTCCGCGTCCATCGCCGAGCGCGTCGCGCGGGCGACGAGCGCGACCGAGCTGGTCGCCAGCGCGATCGCCGGCAGCGTCAGGTGCCAGACGCGGTCGAGGAAGCCCGAGCCGTTGCCGAAGGCCGGGAACCAGCCGAGCTTCACCGAGAAGATCGTCACGAGGAAGATCGCCGCCACGAACGCCGGCGTCGCCGTCCCGATCGAGGTCAGCACGAGCACGATCGAGTTGACCGCGCCGCGCTTGACCGCGGCCAGCACGCCGAGCGCGATGCCGACGACGAAGATCAGCAGCGCCGCGTAGCCGACGAGGAACAGCGTCGTCGGCAGGCGCGAGCCGATCAGGCCGGAGACCGACTGGCGGAACTGCAGCGAGCGGCCGAAGTCGCCCTGCACCGCGTTGCCGAGCCAGTTGGCGTACTGGACCAGGACCGGGTCGTCGAGGCGGTACTGCTGGCGCACCGCCTCGAGCGTCTCCTGCGTCACCGAGTTGCCGCGCACGAGGAAGTTCTCCGGGCTGCCCGGCGCCAGGTGCAGCGACAGGAAGACCAGGAACGAGCCGGCGAGGCAGATCAGGACCAGCGTCGCCAGGCGGCCGAGGATGAACGTCCGCATCTCGCGCCTCCGCTCAGCTCGTGCCGCCGATCGCGGCGGCCCAGGGGTAGTGGAGCTGGACGTAGCTCGCAGGCGCGCCGCTGATGCGGTCGTTCATGAACAGCGTGTTGTAGGGGGCGTACAGCGGTATCCACAGCAGCTCGTCGACGACGATCTGCTGGGCGCCGACGACCGCCTGCGCCTTCTGCTCGTCGTCGGGCGCGGCGAGCGCTCTGTCGAGCATCCCGTCCAGCTCTCTGCTGGAGAAGCCGGAGAAGTTGTAGAAGCCGCCGCTGCGGAAGTACTCGTAGATCTGCAGCGGGTCGGCGAAGTCGGTCCCCCACGGCGTCAGGTAGAGGTCGATCCCCTTGCGCGCCTCTCTGGAGGTGTAGACCGCGTCGTACTGGTCCGGCGGGATCTGCTTCAGCTGCACGTCGAGGCCGATCTCTCTGCCGGCCGACTGGATCGCGGCGCCGATGACGGGGATCTCCGCCTCACGCGAGGTGACGGCGATCGTGATCGGCTGCGACGGCGCGCCGGCCTCCTGCACCAGTCTTCTCGCGGCGTCGAGGTCGCGGTCGGCGATCGTGAGGCCGTCCCACGCCTGCTGGAAGGTCGCTCTCGCGTAGCCCCAGGTGCCGGGGACGCCGGGCGCGCGCGACGGCTGCGCCGCGCCGCCGAGGACCGATCTGATGATCCCGTCGCGGTCGATCGCCATCGACAGCGCGCGGCGGACGCGCGGGTCTCTCAAGGCCCCGCTCGTCGAGAAGACGATCGCGTTGAAGCCCTGCGTCGAGGGGCCGAAGTAGGTTCTGCCGTTGCCCGAGCCGCCCAGTCTCGTCAGCGACGAGGAGGGCAGGAACCAGGAGCCGTCGACCGTGCCGGACAGCAGCGCGCTGGTGCGCGCGGCGGGGTCGCGGATGATCTCGAATCTGAACGTCTGCGCCTTCGGCTGCAGCTCGGAATCCCAGTAGCCGGGATCGGCGGCGAGCGTGATCGACTGGCCCTTCTCCCAGCTGTCCAGTCTGTACGGGCCGACGCAGTCGACGCCGCCGTCGGGCGTGCCGAAGGCCTTGCCCTGCTGCTCGATCGCGGCCGCGTTGCCGACGACGCCGGCCGGCGTCGACATGTACGCGTTGAACATCGAGTCGGGCTCTCTGAGCGTGACCGTCACCTCGGCGGGGCCGGTCGCGGCGATCTTCTTCACCTTGCCGAAGGCGCCGCCCCAGAAGGAGCCGACTCTGGGGTCGAGGTTGCGGTTGAGGCTGTAGGCGACGTCTCTCGCGGTCAGCGGCGCGCCCGAGTGGAATCTGACCCCGTCGCGGATCGTGTAGACCCACGTCGTCGGGTTCGGGTTGGCCCAGCTCTCGGCGAGCGCCGGCCCGAGCGTCATGTCGGGCTGCTGGCGGATCAGGCCCTCGCAGACGTTCGCGAGGATCTGGCCGGCGAAGAAGTCGGCGTTGAGGACCCAGTCGAGCGAGGCCGGCTCGGCCGCCAGCGCCCAGCTGACCTGGTCGACTCTGCCGCTCGCCGCGGGCGTTGCGATCGTCGTCGCGGGGCCGTCGCCGGCGGATGCGCCGGTCGGGCCGTCGCTGCTTCTGGTCGCCCCGCCGCAGGCGGCGAGGAGCGTGGCCGACGCGGCAGCCGCCACGGCCAGGGAACGGGTACGGCGGGTCATCTCGCCTCCATGGGGCATGCGCGGCATCAGGCCGCGCCGCTGCGTTCGAGGGATGCCTGGGACAGCGCGCCGGAGACCAGCCGGCTGATGTTCGCGAGCGCGCCTTCGATGTGCGCCTGCATCAGGTCGGCGGCCCGCTGCGCGTCGCGCGCGGCGATCAGCTCGAGGATCTCGCGGTGGTCGTCGCTCGTGCGGGCGACGCGGTCGGCGTCGAGGAAGTCCATCTTGCGCAGGACCTGGATGCGGTCGTTGATCCGGTCCAGCGTCGTGATCAGCAGCTCGTTCTGCGACAGGCGCGCGATCCCCATGTGCACGCGCAGCTCCGCTTCCAGCGCCTCCTCGGGACCGGCGCCCTCGCGCCGCAGCGGCTCGTCCCAGCTCTGGCGCAGCTGGTCGAGCGCCCCCTCCCAGCCGCGCTCGCAGGCCTGTTCGACCGACAGCCGCTCGATCGCGATGCGGACGCGGTACATGTCCTCGAACTCGCGCTGGTCGAACGGCCGCGCGAGGCGGGCGCCGTTCGCCGCGACGACGAGCCCGTCCTGGGTCAGCCGCTGCAGCGCGCTGCGGATCGGCGTGCGGCTCGTGTTGAAGCGGGCCGACAGCTCGGTCTCGACGAGGCGCGCTCCGGGAGCCACGCGGAAATGCGTGATCTCCTCCTTGAGCACCTCGTAGACCTCGTCGTCTTGAACTCGGGGCATTCTCTCCTCGCCGACTGCGTTGTACACAACGAGCATGCAAAAGATATGCAGGCTGCATTCACTGTGTCAACAGTCACAGAGAGGTTGTCACCGCGACCGCCTTCCCTTCCCGTGAGAACGGCGGTCGCGGTTGAATTCACCGGTTTCCCGGTGAGGCGGCGAGGCGTGTCAGACGACCGTCACTCCGGCACGACCCAGACCTTGCGCAGCGGCTCGTGGACGGTCCAGGTCGTCGCGTCGCCGGCTCTCAGCACGCACACGTCGCCGGGGCCGACGGACAGCTCGCGACCGTCGGCGAAGGCGATCGTCGCGCGGCCCGAGAGCACGACGAACAGCTCGTCGGCCTCGACGTCCCTGGAGACGCCGGCGCCGTGCTCCCAGACGCCGGCCGAGAGGCCGCCGCCGGGCGCCGTCCACAGCTCGCGCGCGGAGACCTGCGGGTCGCCGGAGACGACCTGCGCCGGGTCGAGCGGGTCGGGCTCCAGCTCCAGGTCGGCGACGTGGAGGACGAAGGGCGGCGCGGCGGCCTGCCGGTCAGCTCGTGATTCGGACATCGCCGGACCGTAGCGATTTGGTTTACCATGCAGCACTTGGTCGGACCATCTGTCCGACTCAGAGGGAAGAACCGAGGCTCAGAGATGACCAACACGATCGATGCGGCGTCCGCGACGCCGCCGCCCGCGACGCGATCGCCCAAGATCCCCGCCGCCAAGTTCGTCGCGATCGGCCTGCTCGGCGGGCTGCTGTCGGGACTGCTCGGCGTAGGCGGCGGCACGGTCATGGTCCCGCTGCTCGTGCTGTGGGCCGGCTACGCGCAGCGCGACGCCCACGCGACCTCGCTCGGCGCGATCATCCCGATCTCGATCGTCTCCGCGGCGACGCTCGGCAGCGGCGCCCACATCGACGTGCGCGCCGCCGTCTTCCTCACGATCGGCGCGATCGTCGGCGCCCGCTACGGCGCGAAGGCGCTCGCCAGAGCCGACGACCGCAAGCTGCAGTGGCTGTTCGGCTGCTTCCTGCTCGCCGCCGCCTTCCTGATGCTGGTGCAGGGCTGATGGAGGCCGTCCTGATCGCCGTCGGCATCCTCGCCTTCGGGCTCTGCACCGGCATGCTCTCGGGCATCCTCGGCATCGGCGGCGGCACCTTCATGGTCCCCTTCATGGTGCTCGCGCTCGGCGTCGGCCAGCACGCCGCCGAGGCGACCTCGCTGCTGGTCGTGCTGCCGACCTCGCTCGTCGCGACCTACACGCTCGCCAGACGCGGCGCCGTCGACGTGCGCCAGTCGCTCAAGCTCGGCCTGATGGGCGCCGCCGGCGGCGTCGCCGGCGCGCTGATCGCGCTCGCGCTCCCGGCCGACGCGCTGCGCCGCGTCTTCGGCGTCTTCATGCTGATCGTCGCCGCGCGGATGCTGATCGGGCTGTGGAAGACGCGGGGGCAGGCGGGTCATGCGTGAGCGCTCGATCGCGGCGCCCCGGCGCGACGCCGCGGCGGACGGCCTCACTCGCTGGGAGGCGCGCCACGCGGTCACCGCACCGCAGCGCGACGCCACGGCGGGCGGCCCTACGCGAGAGGATGCGCAGCATGCCTGAGCAGCACGCGATCGCCACGCCGCAGCGCGACGCCACCGCGGCCGGCATGGCCG
>JAEXXR010000273.1 GCA_023405705.1 Actinomycetes bacterium | reverse complement strand
GCTTCGAGCGACAGGAGGCTTCCATGCCCACGTACATCGCGCTGCTCGACTGGACCGATCAGGGCGTCCGCGACTTCAGAAGCACGGTCGACCGCTACGAGGCGGCGCAGAGACAGTTCGAGGGGCTCGGCGTCCGCTTCACCGCGATCCACTGGACGCTCGGCGTCCACGACCTCGTCGCGACCGTCGACGCCCCCGACGACGCGACCCTCGCCGCCGCCCTGCTCGCGGTCGCGGGCCAGGGCAACATCCGCACGACGACCCTGCGGGCGTTCAGCGGCGCCGAGATGCGCGAGATCGTCGGCCGCGTCGCCTGACGGCCCGCCTCGCCGCCGCGGCCGGGGCGTTCACCGGCGCGCCACCGCGCTCGTCTCGTCGACGAGCAGCTCGTGGACGAGCTGGACCGCGATCGACCCCTCGCCGACCGCGGAGGCGACGCGCTTGACCGACGCGTGGCGGACGTCGCCCGCGGCGAGCACCCCCGGCATGCTCGTCTCCAGCGAGACCGGCGGGCGGTCGAGCGGCCAGTCGCGGGCGGGGACCGACGCGCCGGTGCAGAGGAAGCCGTGGCCGTCGCGTGCGATCTCGGCCGGGAGCCAGGCGGTGTGCGGGCGCGCGCCGATCAGCACGAACAGCGCGTCGGCGGCGACCGTCTCCTCCTCGCCGGTGAGGCCGTCGCGCAGCACCAGCTCGCGCAGGTGGCCGCTCCCGCCGCCGCCGACGACGGTCGTGCCGGTGCGGACGTCGATGCTCGGCGTCGCCTCGACCTCCTGCACGAGGTAGTGCGACATCCCCGCGTCCAGCGACGGGCCGCGCACGAGCAGCGTGACGCGGCGCGCGTAGCGGGCGAGGTAGAGGACGGCCTGCCCCGCCGAGTTGCCGCCGCCGGCGACGAAGACGTCGGCGCCGGCGAGCGCGTGGGCCTCCGCGGCCGGGCCGCCGTAGAAGACGCCGGCGCCGGTCAGCTCCTCCAGCGCGGGCACGCCGAGCCGGCGGTAGCTGGCGCCGGTCGCGAGGATCACGACCGCGGTGCGGACGCTGCGCTCGTCCGCCAGCGAGAGGACGAGCCGGTCGTCCGCGCGCGCGAGCGAGGTCGCCCGGTGCATCAGCACGAAGCTGGCCCCGAAGACGGACGCCTGCTCGTACGCCTGCAGGGCCAGCCGGTGGCCGCTGATCCCTCTCGGGAAGCCGAGGTAGTTGCGGATCAGCGAGCTGGACCGCGCCTGGCCGCCGATGCCGCCCTCGTCGACGACGAGCGTGCGCAGCCCCTCCGAGGCGCCGTAGACCGCGGCGGAGAGACCGGCCGGACCGGCGCCGACGACGACGACGTCGAACTCCTGCTCCTCGAAGCCAGACGGGGCGCCGGCGGCGCGCGCGATCTCCGCGTTCGTCGGGTCGCTCAGCGTGCTTCCGTCGGGCATGAACATGACGGGCAGCCGCACGTCCGGGCCGGCGCCCGCCAGCAGGGCGCGGCCCGCGTCGGAGTCGGCGAGGCAGAAGTCGTGCGGGACGACGCAGCGCTCGAACGTCTCGCGCAGCTCGAACGACCGCCCCGTCCACTCCTCGCCGACGATGCGGACGGTGTTCGGCACGCGGCGGCGCTCCGCCGCCCACTCGAGCAGGAAGGTGGCGACCGTGTGGTGGAAGGTCTCGTCCGACGGGCCCGCGGGCAGCTGGACGTAGTAGTCGATCCGGCCGATCGCGACCGCGTCGACGATCGCGCGCATGGTCGGCGCGTCGGCGAGCGCGCCCGGCGCGACGGTCATGCCGCGCTTGGCGTGCGGGAAGAGCTGGTGCGCGCGCTCGAACAGGCCGCCCTCCTGGGCGTCGGCGAGCGGTCGCGCCGCCAGCAGCAGCGCCAGCTCGCCGCCCTCGGCGCGGAGATCGGCCAGCAGCGCGAGCGCCCGCTCCGCGTCGCCCGCCCGCTCGATCCGGTAGTCGCTGCCGTAGCGCCGGGCGAGCGGGGCCGTGACGGCGTCGAGGTCGTCCGGGCGGGGGTCGACGGCGAGCAGGACGGGCAGGGACATGGCGGCTCCTGCCGACCCTAGCCGCCCGTTCGGTAGGAAAGCGGAGTGTTCGGGCGATCTGGCGCCCGCGCGTCCGCGCGCGCCGCTCAGACCTCCTCGGGCGCCTCCACGGGCGCCGGGTGCGCGACGCCGCTGTCGATCGCGGCCCGGGCGACGGCCTGGGCGACGGCGTCGTGGACGGCGGGGTCGAGCACGTCGGGGACCAGCTCGGACTCGACCGTCAGTCTCGCCAGCGCCCAGGCGGCGGCGCGCTTCATCTCGAGGTTGATCGCGGTCGCGCCGGACAGCAGCGCGCCGTGGAAGATGCCCGGGTAGCCGAGCACGTTGTTGACCGAGGTGCCGTCGGCGGCGAAGGCGGCGCCGGCCGCGAGCGCGACCTCGGGCTCGATCTCCGGCACCGGGTTGGTCAGCGCCAGCACCACCTGCCCCTTGCGCACCAGCTCGGGCGCGATCAGGCCCGGCTGACCGCTGGTGGCGACGACGACGTCGGCCTCGCGCATGACGGTCTCGATGTCGGCGATCTCCATCCCGTGCTCGCGCGCCCGCTCGCAGGCGCCCGGGTTCGGGTCGGTCGCGATCAGGCGCCTGACGCCGGCGTCGTGGATCAGGTTGGCGATGCCGAAGCCGGCGGCGCCGAGGCCGATCTGGCCGACGACCGCCTCGTCGAGCCGCACGCCGGCGTGGCGGCAGGCGGCGATCGCGGCGGCGAAGGTGACGACCGCGGTGCCGTGGACGTCGTCGTGCATGACCGGCTGCGGGAGCGCCTCGATCAGCCGCTCCTCGATCTCGAAGCAGGCCGGCGCCGAGATGTCCTCCAGGTGGATGCCGCCGAAGCCGGGCGCGATCCGCACGACCGTCTCGACGAACTCGTCGACGTCCTTGGTGTCGACGAGGATCGGCACGGCGCTGATCCCGACGAGCTGGCTGTAGAAGAGCGCCTTGCCCTCCATCACCGGCATCGCCGCGACCGGGCCGATGTCGCCGAGGCCGAGCACGCGCGTCCCGTTCGTGACGATCGCGACCGAGCGGCCGATCATCGTGAACCGTCTCGCCAGCTCCGGGTGCTCGTGGATCGCGAGCGAGACGCGCGCGACGCCCGGCGTGTAGACGTCGCGCACGTCCTGGTTGGACTCGACCGCGCGCACGCCGCGGACCTCCAGCTTGCCGCCGTCGTGCGCGAGGAAGGCGCGGTCGTGATGCCAGCTGACGTGGACGTCGGGCAGCGCCGCGAGGCCGGCCGCCAGCTCGTCGGCGTGGGCCTTGTCACGCACCTCGATCGTGATCTCGCGCAGCGCCTCGTGGCGGGCGACCGTGATCGTCGAGATGTCGCCGATCACGCCGCCGTGCTCGGCGATGCGGCCCGCGACCGTCGCGAGCTGCCCGACGCGATGCGGGATCCGGAGTCGATACGTGCAGTCCAAGGGCATGGGCGGCCTTCCCGGCGGTTTGCGGCGGTGGAGAGAGAAAAGCCGTGGGACTGTATACAGTCGTCCGACCTGGCACCCCGGCGCTGGTCGTCGGAACCCCCGAACGTCGTGAATCTGCCGGCGATTCGTGGGGCGGTGCGGCCCGCTACTCCGAGCGCGCGAACTGGCGGATCGCGATCGCCATCATCACCGCGCCGAGCAGCGCGATCATCGCGACCTCGAACCAGACCGGCAGCACCCAGCCGAACCAGGTGACGCCGGTGTCGAGCGTCGCGCTCGCCGAGGCGGAGACGTCGAGGTGGTCGAAGACGAGGCGGCGCATCGGGTCGACCGCGTAGGTCAGCGGGTTGAGGCGGTTGAGCAGCTCCAGCCAGGTCGGCAGGTTGGAGACCGGAAACATCGCGCCCGACAGGAAGACCATCGGCATGACGGCCATCTGCATGATGCTCGTGAAGGTGCGGATCTGCTTGATGCGGGTCGCGACGACGAGGCCGAACGCGGTCACCGTGAAGGCGAGCAGCAGCAGCATCCCGAGCAGGCCGAGCATCAGCACCGGGTCGTAGGGGACGTCGACGAGGCCGGCGAGCGCCAGCACGACGACGCCCTGCGACGCCGCGACGGTCGCGCCGCCGAGCGCCTTGCCGAGGATGATCGAGGAGCGGCTGACCGGCGCGATCAGCATCTCGCGCAGGAAGCCGAACTCGCGGTCCATCACGAGCGTGATCGCGCTGAACATCGCCGTGAAGACGACGGCGAAGCAGAGCATGCCGGGGAAGATGAAGGTCGTCAGGCCGACGCCGCCGGTCGAGCCCGACGCGAGCGACTCCAGACCGGTCCCGAGCACGAACAGGAACAGCAGCGGCTGGATCAGCCACGAGACCATCCCGGCGCGGTCGCTCGTGAAGCGGATCAGCTCGCGGTACCAGACGATTCTCACCGCGCGCTGCTCCGAGCGCCACGAGCGCTCCGGCACGCGGACGGCGGCGACCTCGGGGGTCGTCACGGCGCTCATCGGCGCACCGCCTTCGCCATCGCGAGGTGCGCCCTGTTGCGGTTGACGGCGCCGTCGTTCTCCGCGTCGCGGATCGTCGAGCCGGTGTAGCGCATGAAGACGTCGTCGAGCGTCGGCCGGGCGACGGCGACGGAGGTGATCGGGGGGAGGGCGGGGTCCCATTCATCGAACAGGCGCGGCACGAACGCCTCGCCCGACGCGACGTGGCAGGTGACGACGCCGTCGGCGACCGACGCCTCGACGCCGAAGCGGTCGCGCAGCGCTGCGAGCGCCGCCTCGTCGTCGGCGGTGCCGAGCGTGACGCGGTCGGCGCCGACGCTCGCCTTCAGCGCCTCGGGCGTGTCGAGCACGACGATCTCGCCGCGATCCATGATCGCGATGCGGTCGCAGAACTCCGCCTCGTCCATGTAGTGGGTGGTCATGAAGATCGTCGTCCCCTCGCTTTCCTGGAGGGCGCGGATGTAGCGCCAGATCGAGCTGCGGGTCTGCGGGTCGAGGCCGATCGTCGGCTCGTCGAGGAACAGCACGCGCGGCGAGTGCATCAGGCCGCGGGCGATCTCCAGGCGCCGTCTCATGCCGCCGGAGAAGGTGATCACCTGCTGGTCGGAGCGGTCGGCGAGGTCGACCATCTGCAGCATCTGCTGCATGCGCGCGGGCACGACGCCCGGGTCGATCCCGTACAGCTCGGCGTGCAGCCGCAGGTTCTGCGCGGCGGTCAGGTTGACGTCGAGCGTCTGGTCCTGGAAGACGAGGCCGATGTGGCGGCGGACGGCGTCGCGCTGCCGCACGACGTCGTAGCCGGCGACGCAGGCGCTGCCGGAGGTCGGTCTGACGAGCGTGCAGAGCATGTTGATCGTCGTGCTCTTGCCGGCGCCGTTGGGACCGAGGAAGCCGAAGACCTCGCCGGCCGCGACGGTGAACGAGACGTCGCGCACGGCCTCGACCTCGCCATAGGCCTTGACGAGGTCCAGGACCTCGATGGCGGGTGGTGTGGAGGTGGTCATGGCGCGGCACGATAACACTACAGTGACTGTAAAACTACTGTCACTGTAGTGTGTATACTCGATGTCAGGACACGTGCCCGAGAGCCTCCGCGAACGCAAGAAGCGCGCCACGCGCGAAGCGATAGCCCACACCGCCCGGCGCCTGTTCGCAGCCCGCGGCTTCGACGCGGTCACGGTCGCCGAGGTCGCCGACGCCGCCGGGGTCTCGGAGAAGACGGTCTTCAACCACTTCGCCACCAAGGAGGACCTCGTCTTCGCCGGTGGCGACACCGGCACCGCGCGGCTGCTGGCGGCGATCGCCGAGCGCCCGCCCGGCAGCTCCGTGCTCGACGTCTTCCGCGCGAGCACGGAGGAGATGCTCGACGTCGTCGCCGCGGGCGAGACCGAGGAGAGCCTCGTCGTCCCGCGGATCGTGCGCAACAGCCCGCACCTGCAGCAGCGCCTCGCCGCCGGCTGGGAGCGCGAGGCCGAGGCGATCGCCGCCGCCTTCGCCGAGGCGACGGGCGCCGACGCCGACGACCTCGTCCCCGCGGTCGTCGCCCGCACGCTCGCGTGGACGCTGATCACGGTCTTCCGCGCCACCTTCGCCGGCCTGCTCGCCGGCGAGGAGCCGGCGGCGCTGGCCGCGCGCATGCGCCCCCGGGCCGCGCAGGCCTACGACCAGCTCGCCGAGGGGCTGGCCGGGTACGGGGTGGCGAGAGCCGCGAGCTAGCGGCGGCCGCCGCCCCGACGCCGGTCAGCTGGGCAGCGGCTCGCAGGCCGCTCGGCGGCAGGCTGGGACCGGCGGCGCGCTCACGCCGCAGGACCGGTCGCTGCGGCGGCGACCATCGCGCCGGCGATGCGCGCGACGTCGTCGGGGTCGGTCACGTACGGCGGCATCGCGTAGACGAGGTTGCGGAACGGGCGCAGCCAGACGCCGCGCTCGACGGCGGCCCGCGTCGCCGCCGTCAGGTCGACCGGGCCGGTCAGCTCGAGCA
>JAEXXR010000026.1 GCA_023405705.1 Actinomycetes bacterium | reverse complement strand
GACGTCGTCCCGCTCGCTCGCACCCGCCGCGCGGCGGTCCGGCGGCATGCCCTCCGGCGGCCGGCGTACCATTCCGATCTGTGGGAACAGACGTTCGCCCCGCAGACGGCGCCGCGCCCGCGGCACGCGACCAGCCCAAGCGCGTCATCGCGCACCTCGACTGCGACGCCTTCTACGCGTCGGTCGAGCTGCTGAGACGACCCGACCTGAGGGACAAGGCCGTGATCGTCGCCTACGACGGACCGCGCTCGGTCGTCACGACCGCCTCCTACGCGGCGCGCAGATACGGGGTCGGCTCCGCGATGCCGCTGTCGCGCGCGAAGCGGCTCTGCCCGCACGCGATCCTGCTGCCGCCCGACTTCGCCTCCTACAAGCGCGTCTCGAGCGAGCTGTGGGCGATCGTGCGCGAGCGGCTCGGCGCGCTCCAGCACCTCGGCCTCGACGAGGCCTACGCCGACCTGACCGGCGTCGAGAAGCCGGTGCGGGTGCTGCGCGAGCTGGTCGCGCAGGTGAGGGAGGAGACGGGGATCACCGTCTCCGTCGGCCTCGGCCCCTCGCGCCTGATCGCGAAGATCTGCTCCGACCTCGGCAAGCCGGCCGGCTTCGTCGCGATGGGGCGCGAGGAGGCCGCGCAGCGGTTCGCCGGCCACTCGCCGAAGCTGCTGCCGGGGATCGGCCCCAAGAGCGCCGAGCGGCTGCGCGAGCTGGGGATCGAGACGATCGGCCAGCTGCAGGCGACGCCGCTCGCGACGCTGGCCGACCGCTTCGGCTCCAACCACGGCGCCGACCTGCTGCGTCGCGCCCACTTCCACGACGACTCGCCGGTCGAGACCGAGCGGGTGCTGAAGTCGCGCTCCAACGAGCGCACCTTCGACGAGGACGTCGACTCGCTCGCCGAGCTGGAGGAGGTGCTGCGGCGGCTGGCGCGCGAGCTGTGCGAGGGCCTGCAGAGACGCGACGACACGCGCGGGCGCAACATCGCGATCAAGGTGCGGCTCGACGACTGGACGACGGTCACGCGCGCCCGCACGATCGACCACCGCACCAACGACGTCGAGCTGGTCACGGACGTCGCGCTGGAGCTGCTGCGCGCCTATGCGCCGCCCCGGCCGGTGCGGCTGCTCGGCGTGCGGCTGGCCGCGTTCGAGGACGAGCCGGCGGCGACCGTCGCGCCGCAGAACGCCGACCAGCTGGCGCTGCCGCTCTAGGGCGGAGGACAGCCCGGGCCGCCTGCGCTGCCCGGGTCCCGGGGTCCCGTCGCGCGCGGGTGGTTGGCGCGCCGCCGCGCCGGGAAGACGAGAAGCTCAGGCACCTAACCGTTGCTTGTGCAACAATTGCATGGTCATGAGCTTTCAGATCGAGGTCACCGAATACACCGACGCGCAGTGCCCGTGGGCGTGGTCGGCCGAGCCGGCGAAGTGGCGGCTCAGATGGCTCTACGGGGATGCGCTCGCGTGGCGCACGCGGATGATCGTGCTGGCCGCCGACAGCGGTCACTACGAGCGCATCGGCTACACGGCCGAGATGCTCTCCGAGGGCTTCAAGATGTTCGCGGAGAGATTCGGGATGCCGCTCGACGCGACCCCGCGCCCGCGCCTCGGCGCGACCCGCCCGGCCGCGAAGGCCGTCGTCGCCGCACGCATCAACGGCTCGCCGGAGGTCGCCGAGCTGCTGCTGCGCCGCCTGCGCGTCCACGCGATGACGAACCCGGCCGCGATGTTGGAGGACGACGAGACGATCGTCGCCGCCGCGACCGAGGCCGGCATCGACCCGGCCGTGCTGGAGCGGTGGCTGACCGACCCGGCCGTCGAGCGCGCGCTGCAGGACGACGTGCTCGCCTCCCGCAGCCCGGCGCCGGCCGCCGTCGCGCTCAGCACGAAGCTCGCGAGAGTCGCCGACGACCCGAGCAGATGGCGCTACACGGCGCCGTCGCTCGTCTTCACGCGGATCGGCGACCGCCAGACGATCGAGACGCCCGGCTTCCAGTCGTCGCTGATCTACGAGGTCGCGGTCGCCAACCTCGCGCCGGAGCTGGAGCGCAGAGCGCTGCCGGAGACGGTCGAGGAGCTGCTGGAGTGGGCCGGCACGCCGCTCGCCACGCAGGAGGTCGCCGAGGTGCTCGGGATCTCCCGCGAGGAGGCGCGCGAGCGCCTGACCGGCGCCGCCGCGGCCGTCGAGCAGCCGGCCGGCAGCGACGCCTTCTGGGCGCTCGAGAAGAGCGCCGTCCCCGCCTGAGGAACCGATGACCCGCGATCTCCGGTCGCTCAGCGGCCAGAGATCGCGCCTCGTCGGCTACGGTCGCCAGAACGAGCGCGTCAGCAGCACCGCGACGGGGATGATCTCGACGCGGCCGAGCCACATCAGCACCGTCAGGATCGCCGTTGAGAGGTTGCTGTAGTCGGCGTAGGAGCCGTACGGGCCGGCCGAGCCGAAGGCCGGCCCGACGTTGCTGATCGTCGCCGCCGCCGAGCCGATCGCGTCGAAGGCGCTCAGCTCGACGCCGAGCCGCTCGCCGTCGATCACCAGCCCCAGCGCGCCGAGCGCGAAGACGAACAGGTACAGCAGCACGAACAGGACGACGGAGCGCAGCGCCTGCTCGTCGACCGCGACGTTGTTGACGCGCACCGGCTGCACGACGCCGCGATGCGCGGCGGCGGCGAGGTCGCGCTTGACGATCCGGAACAGCATCAGGTGGCGCACGACCTTGATCGAGCCGCCGGTCGAGCCGGCCGAGGCGCCGACGAACATCAGCAGCAGGAGCGTCATCGTCGCCAGGCCGCCCCAGGTCGTGTAGTCGGCGGTCGCGAAGCCGGTCGTCGTCATGATCGAGGTCGCCTGGAAGGCGGCGGCCCGCAGCGCGCTCTCGCCGGAGTCGATCCCGCTGGAGAGCAGCTCGACCAGCAGCAGCGTCGTCGCCGCGGCGAGGAAGAAGAGGTAGAGCCGCACCTCGTCGTCGCGCGTCAGCGCCTGCGGCCGCCGCTGCACGATCACGCGGAAGAGGCGCAGGAAGTTGAGGCCCGCGACGACCATCACGAGCACGAGGATCCACTGCGAGATCGGCGCGAAGGCCGCCACCGACGCGCCCTGCGGCGAGAAGCCGCCGAGCGACATCGCCGAGGAGGCGTGCGCGAACGCCTGCCACGGCGTCATCGCCGGGTCGAGGCCGACCCAGCCGACGAGCGACAGCACGAGCGTCGCGACCAGCGTCAGCCCGACGTACAGCGACCACAGCCGCCGCGCCGTGTCGCGGATCGTCGCGCCGAGCCGCTCGATCTCGGTCGGCCCGGCCAGCTCCGACTGCAGCAGCCTGCGCCCGCCGACGCGCAGCCGCGGCAGGATCGCGATCGCCAGCACGATGATCCCCATGCCGCCGAGCCAGTGGCTGAACTGGCGCCAGAACTGCGTCGCCTCGCTGAGCGCGTCGACTCTGGGCACGACGGTGGCGCCGGTCGCGGTGAAGCCCGACATCGCCTCGAACCAGGCGTCGACCGGCGTCTTCAGCTGCGGCTCCTGCGCGAGCACGTACGGGAGCGCGCCGAAGACCGGCACGAGCAGCCACACGAGCGCGATCACCAGCAGCCCCTCGCGCGTCCCGATCCGCTCGATCCGGCGCTCGTGGGTGATGCGGTCGAGAAGCAGGCCGCTGCCGGTGGCGGCGGCGCCGGCGGCCAGCCACGGCCAGACCTCCTCGCCGGCGAACGCGGCGACCAGCGCGGGGGCGAGGAAGGCGAGGCCTATCCATCTCAGCATCCCGCCGACGAGGTCGAAGACGGCGCCGAGGTCGACCCCGAGCGCCGGTCTTCTCGGCAGCCGGCGGCGGACGCGCTCGCGCATCTAGAGGGTCCGCTCGACGTACGTGGCGCGCACCGGGTCGACCAGCACGATCGCGCGGTCGCCGGGCAGCAGCCGCGTGTCGCCGTGCGGGAAGATCGCGCTGCCGTCGCGCACGAGCGCGCCGATGATCGAGCCGGTCTTCGGCATCTCGCGCATCGCTCTGCCGACGAGCGGCCCGTCGGGGCGCACTCTGACGTCGAGCACCTCGAAGCGGTCGTCGTCGAGCAGGCCGAGCTGGTGCAGGCGCGGGTCGTGCGCCCAGCGGACCAGCTCCTCGGCGATCGCGGCGCGGGGGTTGACGGTCACGTCGACGCCGGCCGACTCGAACACCGCGGCGGCGGCCGGGTCGTCGATCACGCCGATCGTCGTCGGGACGCCCTCCGCCTGCGCGGCGACGGCGGCGAACAGCGTCTGCGCGTCGTCGTCGAGCACGGCGACGGCGACGTCGGAGGCGCCGATCCGCTCCTCGCGCAGGAAGTCGCGGTCGCGGC
>JAEXXR010000021.1 GCA_023405705.1 Actinomycetes bacterium | reverse complement strand
CGCTCGCCCCCGAGGCACCGATCGTGCTCCAGACGCGCGACGCGCACCGGCGCCCGGACGTCCTCGCCCTCGCCGAGCGGCTGCCCCGGCTCGTGGTCGTCGACTACGGCTGGCCGGGGCCCTGGCGGCCGGGCGTTCCGCGGGTCTGCGCCCAGGGCGCGTCGCTGCCGGCGCGGACGGCGGTCGCCGAGCTGCTGCGCGCGCACGGCTGGACCGGATGACACCGCCGGTATGTAGTTTTTGTACATCTTGACATGGCTACTTGTATGTTAGTACCGTCGCCTCAGCAGCGTGCAGGCGATCGCCGCGGTACCCGAAATGGGCCGCATGGGGAGCGTCTCGCGGGTGCGCCGGCGCCGTGACCTGATCGTCGCCGGCAGCCTCACCTATCTCAATTAAGGAGGGATCGATGTCGATCCGCCGCGAAGGTCGCGGACGTCGCGCCGTGCTCGCCGCCAGAGCGACGACCGCCTGCACCGCGGTCGCCGCCCTGCTGGCCGTCGGGGCACCGTCTGCGTCCGCGTACGTGCCCTGCCCCAGACCGATCCCGGACGCGGAGATCCTCAACTGGCAGACCCACTGGCCGACCTCGGGCGCCGACGCCAAGGGCGTGACGCTGTGCCAGGGCTTCGGCTCGGTGCTGTCGAAGGGCTACCTGCAGATCGTCGACCTCAACGACGGCGCCAAGCTGCGGCTCGTCAGCAAGGTCGACGCGAGATCGCCGACGCCGAGCAGATACGAGCCGGGCACGCTCTACGAGAAGCGCACCGCCGACGAGTGGTACTCGTACATCAGAGCGGGGAGATCAGTGACGCTGCCGGCGACATCGCAGCTCTTCAGCACGACGAACGCGTCCTTCTTCAAGAACGCCGACAACAGCAGCCCGACGGCTCTGTCGTTCTCGCACCGGTTCAACTACACGCATGAGACGATAGGCATGCTGTGGAGAGAGATCAGAGACAACATGCCGCCGACCGGATTCGGCTGCCCCGGCGGCATGCCCGCGTTCCCCGACGTCTGCGCGCTGAAGGAGGTGCTCAACATCGGCGATCCCTCCGTGAGAGGCGCCCAACGCATCGTCATCAGAGGGATGCTGTCGTTCTGGGACGCGCCTCAGGCGGAGTACATGCTCGGCGACCCGGACGGCCTCGGGGTCCCGCAGGCGTGGGACGCGACGGTCGCGTTCGACCCGCTCCATACGGTCGGCACCACCTCGCGACGCAACTACATCGGCTTCTTCCTCAACCGCGTCTACATCTTCACCAGCGACAAGGAGTACACCAACCTGGAGGCCGAGAGCATCATGCAGGCTATCCAGCCCGGCATGACGACCATGCAGCTGGACGGCGGCGGCAGCGCCCAGTTCCACTCCGCCTACGGCCACATGGACAGCGCGATCCCGGTGCTGGATCGAAAGGTCCCGGACGTCATCGCGATCTACAGAGCGCCGTAGCCCCTGACCGCACGTGCGCGCTGGACACAGCGTCCGGCGCGCCGCGCGGTTCATCGTCGCCTTGCGCACCTCGGCGGGAGCGAGCCTCGCTGGACGAAGTCTGACTGGCAGGTCTGGAGAGCCAGACGCTGGGGGACGAAGCGCCGGCTCGCCGGGCTCACGGTCGTGCCAAAGCCGTACACGCTGCGTCACACGCGCTGCTCGCTGCTGCTTGCGGCGGGGATGCTCGTCCATTTCATCGCAAGACAGATCGGGCCGAGTGAGAGACACGTGCTCGACACGTACGGGCATCTGTTCGAGGAGTACGAGGGACAGCCGCCGACCGACGCGGAAGCGGAGGTCGAGGCCGCACGGGCGGAGGTCGCGCGACCCTTGGAGGGCCGCTCCGAGACGGCGGCGGGAATCGGGCTGGTGTGTGAGGAATGTGTAAGGCGCGCGGCTCACGAGACGAGCGAATCAGCTGACGATCGTGTCGATCCGGCGGATGATGATCTGCACCCGCTCGTTGGTCGTCCGCCCGTAACCGGCCGGCGAGTGCGCTATCGACCGCGTAGTCGAAATACGGTTCGCGCCGACCACGCGCACGTAGGCCCCGACCTGCTCCGGGGGCCGCGTCAAGCTCGTCGACCAGTTCGGAGCGTCCGCTGACCAGCGCCAGCAGGGCGTGGAAGTCGAGGCTGCGCAACAGTCGCCTCCCTCACGCCCTCTCCAGGCGCACAGCTTGGTGGCGGCGAGCATCACGGGCGTCGCAGCCTTGAGCGTCGCGCTCGAGTCGAGCGCGACGGTGGCGGCCGTCGCGATCGCCGGGCCGTACCACTGGTTGGAGAAGCCGAGGATCTCGGGATCCGTCGGCATCTCGTCGAGAAACCAAGCGAAGCTCGGCGCTTCTCCAGCCCCGCTGCGACCTCCAACTGAAGCGCTCTTATCGGTCTCTCCCACCGCTCAACTTGCGGAGCCGTTCGGAGAGCAGCTCGCCAGCGACCTTGCGAACACGCCCGTCACCAGCGCGGAGGCTGTCCAACAGCGAAAGCGTCTCGCCCAGCTCAGGCCAGCCCCCGACCGCCTCGGGCGCGGCACGATGCAACGGCTCGATCGCCTGACCCGCACCTCTCCCTGCGCGTACGGCCACACCGGCGGCGGCTCTTCAGACGACGAACGGACCAACTCGGCCATCGGAGCTGCCGCCCAAGCCGCCGGCGCACCAGGGACGAGCGCCCCAAGCTGAGCCGGCGCGACGAACCGGATCGCATGCACACCCGAACTCCTCGAATGCGGCAGATGCACCGCTCGCCGGGCAGATGAGTACAACCCAGCGCCGTCGGCTCGCGTCAGCGCCCGCTGGACCACCGGATGAGCGACGCGCAATCGCTCCGCAAGCGACCGATAGCTCCACTCCCCAACGCGCGAGACCAGCCTCGCGAGGACATCGACACCCTCGACCAGACCGCCGCCGAGCTGAGACGACGCGGCGTGCGGCTCCTGCTCGCCCGCGACGTCGGCGCCGTCCGCAACGTGCTGCGCCGCGGCGGCGCCGAGACGATCCTCGCCGACACTCACCCGACCGTCCGCGCCGTGGTCTCCGCCGCGAAACGGTAGGCCGGCGCCGCGCCGCTACGCTCCCGCAGCTGGAGATCGAGGAGCTGGTCCACCTGCGGCGGGCGCGCGACCTGATCGACCGCGACTACGCCCAGCCGCTCGACGTGCCCACGATGGCGCGAGCGGCGCTGATGGCGCCGTCGCGGTTCGCGCGCGCCTACCGGGAGGCGTTCGGGGAGACGCCGTGGCAGCACCTGGTGATGCGGCGGATCGAGCGGGCGCAGATGCTGCTGCGAGCGGACGAGCTGACGGTGACCGAGGTCTGCCTAGAGCAACGCTCCTAGCCGTCGGAGCGTCGACGCCGCTGGCGCGGGCGCGGGCTGCAGCACGTCGGCGTCGACGTGCAGCAGCCCGGCTCGGACGAGGTCGCGGACGGCCCGGTCGATCGCGTCGGCGCGGTCGGCGTTCTCCAGCGGCGCGGCGACCTCCGCGAGTCGGGATCGCGAAAGCCGATGACCCTCTGCGTCAACACGCGTGTGAGCACGATGCGCTGCGCGCACAGGTCGTCCGAGCAGCGGTCGCCAGCGGCCGAGGTCGTGCGCGTCATGCGACGACGACGCTCAGCGTGCCGCCGAGGACCGCGGTGATGTTGATGACCGTCTGCACGCTCGGGTCGTCGCGGCCTTCCTCGATCGCGACGATGCGGCTGCGGTCGATGCCGACGGCGCGGGCGAGCTGGGTGTGGCTCGTGCCGCTGCGCTCGCGCAGCTGCCTCAACGCGCTGCCGACGTTGGGCAGGCTGAGCGGCCGCTCGGAGCGCGGTTGGAGGCTGGCGAGCTGGGTTCGTCCGGTGGTCGTCAGGGCGTAGCGGTGCTCGATCGCGCCGCGTCGTTGGAGCTGTGCGACGAGTTCGACGAAGCCGAGCGAGGCCAGCTTTCTGAGGTGGTAGGAGGCGGTGCCGAGGGTGACCTCGGGCTTCCACGTCCGTTCAAGCTCGACGGCGCTCGTCGTGGGGTGGCTGAGCAGGTGTTGCAGGATGCGTCGGCGAACGCTGTGCGCGAGTGCCTTCAGAAGACTCGGGTCGGCGGCGTCGAGGCCGGCAAGGGGGTCGTCAGCGAGGGAGAGCGTCGGCATGGAGGGTCGCTCGTGTCGGGAGGTAGGAGCCCGGGTCCGTCATCGGCACCGCGCGGTTGCAGCGTGGTCCTCGAGGACGGTCGCCAGGCGGCTGATCGTCTCGGCGTCGCACTCGGCCCATGTCGTCTCGGCCGGCACGAACGCGAGGCCG
Organism: Actinomycetes bacterium; assembly: GCA_023405705.1. The sequence goes on along the minus strand of JAEXXR010000021.1, from coordinate 567 downwards.
GCGAGCCTGCGTGCGAACGCGGTGTCGGAGCCGCGGAACCAGCTGAGCACGTCGCCGATGCTCGTGGCGCCCCAGGCGGTGTGGCAGTCGGTCGTGCGAAGCATCGCCGCCAGCCCCCGGAGGCCGTGCCGGACGGTGAGGCACTCAGCGAGGATCCGCACGCGGTCGACGTCCATCACGCCGTCGGCCAACGCGGCTTCGGCGTCCGCCTGCAACGGCGCGAGGCAGATCTCGGTGTCTGCAAGCTCGACGCCGTCGGCCAGCGCCGCGAGGCGCTCGTACTGCTCGCCCAGCTCGGCGACGGCGTCCTTCACGGCGGCGATCTCGCTCGCGGGCACTGCGGTCGCCGAGCTTGCGACGACGTCGGTGTCGACGCCTCGCAGCGCGCCGCGGGCGTGCAGCAGCGTCACCTCCATGGTGCGCAGTTGCTCGGCGAGCTCGACGATCCGAAGGGTGTCGCCGGCGCGGCGTCGGCCGGCGTCAGGCATGACCGGTTCCGTGTGACGGGTTGGGTACCGAGCGGTCCCCGCGGCCCGCGCGCGGGGGGGGGGCGCGGGGGCGGGGCCC
>JAEXXR010000212.1 GCA_023405705.1 Actinomycetes bacterium | reverse complement strand
CGCCTGGCTCGTGCGCGCCGAGCTGCCGCTGGCGGGCTGAGCGGCGCGCCGCGGCCGCTGCGGCCGCGCGCGACGCGAGCGCTCAGCCGCCGCCCGTCAGCTCGCTGCTGCCCAGCTCGACGAGGCCGCTCTCGTAGGCGGCGACGACGATCTGGGTGCGGTTGCGCAGACCGAGCTTCGACAGGATGCTCGTGACGTGGGTCTTGACCGTGCCCTCGCCGAGGAACAGCTGCGCGGCGATCTCGGCGTTCGTCATCCCGCGCGCGACGAGGCGGGCGACGTCGAGCTCGCGCGGGGTCAGCTCGGCGAGGCGGCCGGTCAGCTCCTCGTCGGGCGTCGGACGGCGGACGTAGTGCTCGATCAGCTGGCGGGTGACGGCGGGGGAGAGCAGCGCGTCACCGGCCGCGACGGTGCGGACGGCGCCGACGAGCGAGTCGGGCGCGGTGTCCTTCAGCAGGAAGCCGGCGGCGCCGGCGCGCAGCGCCGCGAGCACGTACTCGTCGAGGTGGAAGGTGGTGACGACGAGCACGCGCACGCCGGGCATCCGCTGCTGGAGGCGGCGGGTCGCCTCGATCCCGTCGACGCCCGGCATGCGGATGTCCATGACGGCGACGTCGGGGCTCGTTCTGATGATCTCCTCGACCGCCGCGGCGCCGTCGGAGGCCTCGCCGACGACGCGGATCTCGGGGTCGGCCTCGAGGATCATCTTCATCCCGCCGCGGACGAGGGCCATGTCATCGGCGACTACGACTCGGATCATCGGCGCATCCTTCCGGCTCGGAGGCTCGACTGCAATGTCGCATCAGCCGCGCGGACCTCGACGTTCGGCAGAGGCGGGCTCTGCCGAACCGGAGATGGGGCCTCTGCAAGAGGGCGGAGGCCGTGGCAGGCGGAGAGGGCCGATCGGCCCCCGCCGGTCGTGGCTACGCGGCGACCGGCGCGCGCAGCGGCCGCAGCGTCGCCTCGACGCGGACCAGCTCGTCGAGCATCGCGGTCGCGCCGTCGTTCATCGCGTCGTTGGGCTGCACGACGCCGTCGTCGCCGATGAATCTGCTCATGAACGGGATCGGCACCTCGCCGGCGACCGTCAGCTTCAGCGCCGCCAGCACCGGCTTGATCGCCGTCGCCGCGCGCGTGCCCGCCGAGACGCCGCCGTAGCTGACGATCCCGACCGGCTTGTGCTTCCACTCGTGGTGGAGGTAGTCGAGCGCGTTCTTGACCGGCGCGGTGAAGGAGTGGTTGTACTCGGGGATCACGAGCACGACCGCGTCGGCCGCGGCGACGCGCGCGCTCCACGCCTTCGTGTGCTCGTGCTCGTAGCGCTGGAGCCGCGGGTGGTTCGGCTCGTCCATCAGCGGCAGGTCGAGCTCGGCGAGGTCGGCGACGTCGACGTCGAAGCCGCCGTGGGCCTCGGCGCGGGCGGCGATCCACTGGGATATCGGGAGGCCGGCGCGACCGGGGCGGGTCGAGCCGACGACGATCAGGAGTCGGGGCATGTCCGTTCGATGGTAGTCAAACGGTTTTGCGGTCCGCTGTCCGCGGCGGTACGCGGCGTGGCGCCGCTCGGTCCTTTCCCACGGCCTCAGACGCGCCGCAGCGAGCGGTACTCGTCGAGCGAGGCGGCGTCCTGCTCGCGGACCGCGTCGAGGGGCGCGAGGTCGAAGTCGTGGGCGCCGTCGGCGCACCAGACGCCGGGGTGGCGCTTCAGCCAGCGGCGCGCGTCGCGGCGGCCGGCGGCGATCAGCGCGTCGACGTACTCGCGGTCGAAGAAGAGGAACGACAGCAGGTCGCCGCCGGCGTCGGTGCGGCCGCGCAGCAGCCGCCCGAGCAGCAGCAGGTCGGGGTGGCGCAGCACGCCGAGGCCGCCGTAGCGGCGCTCGAAGGTCCGCATCGCCAGCTGGCCCAGCTCGCGCCGCCGCTTCGGCGTCACGAGCGCGTAGGAGATGCGGCGGTACGGCCGCCGCCCGCGCGCCGCGCGGTAGGCGCGCGCCGCCGGCCGCGTCCCCACCGTGTGGCTCTCGACGAAGAAGGAGTTGATCGCGACCAGCCGCTCCATGTCGTCGGCGACCTGGTCGACGAGCAGGCCGTCGAGCATGTTCGCGACGACGTCGACGAGGTGCGGCGGCGGCGCGACGGGCGCGACCGGCGGCGCCGCCAGCGGCTCGAAGCCGATCACGATCACGCGGTCGGCGCCCAGCTCGACCGCCGGCTTGATCGGGCTGTTGAGCCGCGTCGCGCCGTCGACGTAGTAGCCGGCGGCGTCGACCGGGTCCGCGATCTCGACGGCCGGGAAGATCAGCGGGATCGCCGCGGAGGCGCGCACGTGCTGGTCGGCGAGCCGGACGGGCACGTACGGCAGCTCGCTCCCCTGCGGCAGCTCGTGGCCGGCCGGCGCCTCGACGAAGCCGACCGGGCGGCCGGTCGTCAGCTGCGTCGCGACGACGCAGACGGCGTCGAGCAGGCCGGAGTCGACGTTGCGATGGAGCGCGTCCCAGTCGAGATGGCGGTCGAGGTAGCGCCGCAGCGGTCGCGGGTCGAGCAGGCTGCCGCGACGGAAGCCGGGGACGCTGAGCGCGTCGCCGGCCAGCCGCGCGAGGTTGAACGGCAGCCGCGGCGACAGCAGCGGGGCGATCACGTCGCTGCGCTCGAGGCCGCGCCAGCGCTCGATCGCCAGCTCGACCTGGGCGGCGACGGGCAGGTGCGCCAGCGAGCCGAACAGCGCCGCGTTGATCGCGCCGACGCTCGTCCCGCACAGCAGCGTCACCTCCTCGCCGCGCCGCTCCAGCTCCGGCAGCAGGACGGAGAGCGCGCCGACCTCGTAGGCTCCGCGCGCGCCGCCGCCCGGCAGCACGAGCGCGACGCGGCTCATGCC
>JAEXXR010000680.1 GCA_023405705.1 Actinomycetes bacterium | reverse complement strand
ACCTGGCCGGTGATGAAGACGACCGGGACCGAGTCCATCATCGCGTCGGCGATCGGCGTGATCAGGTTCGTGGCGCCGGGGCCGCTGGTGCCGAAGGCGACGCCGACCTTGCCGGTCGCCTTCGCGTAGCCCTCGGCGGCGTGGCCGCCGCCCGCCTCGTGACGGACGAGGATGTGACGTATCCCCGCGTCGTAGAAGGCGTCGTAGGTCGGGAGGTTCGCGCCGCCGGGCAGCCCGAATACGACCTCGACACCCTCCGCCTTCAGGCATTCCATCAGGGCGTCGACTGCACGCATCAGCGCTCGCCTCCTTTCACAAAGGCTCGGAAATCAGGAGCGCGCGCCGAGCGTCGGCGCGCGCAGGATCTGCCCGAGTCTACCAGCGCCCGCGCGGCCGGCTCTCCGGGGGAAGGGGCCGCTCAGCGGGCGTTTTCGCCCGGCTCGGCGGCGGCCGCGACCGGCTCCGGCGCCTCGGCCGGCGCGTGCCGGCGCTCCCTCTGCAGGCGCGCGATGTGCGCCTCGGAGGCGATCGCCGTCTCCGGGAACTCCAGCTCGGTGCCGCAGCGGGTGCAGAGCGCGTCGTGCAGCTTCACGACCTTCCCGCAGCCGGGGCACTCGCGCCGCAGCTCGTCGTTGTCCCAGCGATAGAGCAGCGCGCAGGCGAGCCCTATGAACGGCACGCAGAAGGAGACGAGGAACCAGATCAGGAACGAGCTGCCCTTCAGGCGGCCGACGACGCCGCCGGCCAGCCCGAAGAAGAAGAGGATGACGAGCAGGGTCATCGCCGTTCCTGCCGCGCTCCCGTCAGAGCAGGGTGTTGAGCGCCCACAGCAGCGCGATCAGCACGGCGACGCCGACGATGATCCAGAAGATCCCCATCACGAAGCCGATCACGACCTTCAGCGCGAACGCCAGCACGACGATCAGGATCAGCGCCGCGACGGCCTTCTTGAGCAGCGACGACCCCTGGGACTTGTTGTCTTCGAAGCCTTGCGTGGACATGCGTCTAAGCCTACTCCCTCCGAAGGTGGGGCTACCTGGCGTCTCGACGCCAGTTGCGGCGGCGCGCGCGAGGCGCACGCCGCCGGAGCGCCGGGTCGTCCCTACAGCCCGAGCTGCTCGCGCACGAGGCGGTTGACCTCGCCGCCGTCGGCGCGGCCCTTCGTCTCGCGCATGACGAAGCCGACGATCGGGCCGATCGCCTTCATGTTGCCGGCCTTCAGCTTCTCGACCGCGGCCGGGTCGGACTCGAGCGCCCGCTTGACGACCTCGGCCAGCTCGTCGCCGCCGCCAATCGCGCCGAGGCCCTCGGCCTCGACGATCGCCTGCGGATCGCCGCCGTCGGCCACCAGCTTGTCGAGCACCTGCTTGGCGGCGCCCTGCGTCACCTGCTTGCCGCGCACGAGGCCGACCAGCTTCGCGATCGCCTCGGGAGAGACCTTCGAGGTCGCCGGGTCCTCGTCGCCGATGCGGGCGACCAGCTCGCCGGAGATCCAGTTCGCGAGCACCTGCGGCGACTCGGAGTCGACGGCCAGCGCGGCCTCGAAGTAGCCGCCCAGCTCGGAGCGGAAGGCGAGCAGCCTGGCGCTGTCGGCGCTCAGGCCCAGCTCCGACTCGTAGCGCGCCGCACGCTGCGCCGGCAGCTCCGGCAGCGCCGCCTTCGCCTGCGCGACCATCTCGTCGGTCAGGACGACCGGGACGAGGTCGGGCTCGGGGAAGTAGCGGTAGTCGTGCGCCTCCTCCTTGGAGCGCAGCGACGAGATCGCGCCCGACACCGGGTCGTAGTGGAGCGTCTCCTGCACGACCTCCCCGCCGGCCTCGACGATCGCGATCTGGCGGGCGATCTCGGCCTCCACCCCGCGCTCGAGGTAGCGGAAGGAGTTCATGTTCTTCAGCTCGGTCTTCGTGCCGAGCACGTCGCTGCCGACCGGGCGGATGGAGACGTTGGCGTCGCAGCGCAGCGAGCCCTCCTCCATGTTCACGTCCGAGACGCCGAGCTGGCGCAGCGTCGTGCGCAGCAGCGTCAGCCACTCGCGCGCCTGCGCGGCCGATCTGACGTCGGGCTCGGTGACGATCTCGACCAGCGGCGTGCCGCCGCGGTTGTAGTCGACGACCGAGGCGTCGGCACCGTGGATGCGGCCCGACGCGCCCACGTGGACGAGCTTCGCCGCGTCCTCCTCCAGGTGCGCGCGGTGGATCCGCACCTCCCCCAGCTGACCGCCCGAGCAGATCGGGATGTCGTACTGGGAGATCTGGTAGCCCTTCGGCAGGTCGGGATAGAAGTAGTTCTTGCGGTGGAAGATCGAGCGCGGCGCCAGCTCGCAGCCGAGCGCCAGGCCGACCATCGCGGCGTAGTGGATCGCTCTCGCGTTGACGACCGGGAGCGCGCCCGGCAGGCCGAGGCACACCGGGCAGGTGTGGACGTTCGGCGGGTCGCCGAACGACAGCTCGCAGCCGCAGAACATCTTCGTCCGCGTGCTCAGCTGGACGTGGATCTCCAGCCCGATCACGGGCTCGTACGTGGCGCTCACGCTGCACCTCCGTTGCGACGCGGGCTCGTTCCGTCGAAGCCGAGCGCCTGCTCCAGCACGTAGGCGGCGTCGAGCAGGCGGTTCTCGCTGAAGGCCGGCCCGGCGATCTGGAAGCCGACGGGCAGGCCGTCGGAGAGCCCGTTGGGGATCGAGATCGCGGGGATGCCGGCGAGCGACATCGGCACCGTGCAGAAGTCCTGCAGGTACATCTCCAGCGGGTCGGCGGTCTTCTCGCCGAGCTTGAAGGCGACCGTCGGCGCCGTCGGCGTGACGATGAAGTCGAACTGGTCGAACGCCGTCTGGAAGTCCTCGGCGATCTTCGTGCGGACCTTCTGCGCACGCCCGTAGTAGGCGTCGTAGTAGCCGCTGGAGAGCGCGTAGGTGCCGAGCATGATGCGGCGCTTGACCTCCGGCCCGAAGCCCTCGGCACGCGTCTTGACGTACATCTCCAGCAGGTCGTCGGCGTCGGCGCGCAGGCCGTAGCGGACGCCGTCGAAGCGGGCCAGGTTCGAGGAGGCCTCGGCCGGCGCGATCAGGTAGTAGGCGCTGAGCGCGTGCGGCGCGTGCGGCAGGTGGGTCGTCTCGACCGTCGCGCCGAGCTGCTCGGCGAGCGCGAGCGTCGCGTTGAACGCCTCGCGCACGCCCGACTCGACGCCCTCGCCGGTCAGCTCCTCCGGCACGCCGAGGCGGACGCCCTTGAGGTCGACGCCCTTGGGCAGCTCGATCTCCTGCGGGTGCTGGAGCGAGGTCGAGTCGCGGCGGTCGCGACCGACCATGTGCTTGTAGAGCAGCGCGGTGTCGGTCACGTCGCGCGCGAACGGGCCGGCCTGGTCGAGCGAGGAGGCGAAGGCGATCATCCCGTAGCGGGAGACCGAGCCGTAGGTCGGCTTGAGGCCGACGATCCCGCACAGCGCGGCCGGCTGGCGGATCGAGCCGCCGGTGTCGGTGCCGAGCGCCCACGGGGCGAGGCCGGCGGCGACGGCCGCGGCGCTGCCGCCCGAGGAGCCGCCCGGGACGCGGGTGCGGTCCCACGGGTTGCGGGCGGCGCCGTAGGCGGAGTTCTCGTTGGAGGAGCCCATCGCGAACTCGTCCTGGTTGGTCTTGCCGAGGATCGTCGAGCCGGCCTGCTCCAGCTGCTCGACCACGTGCGCCGTGTACGGCGGGCGGTAGCCCTCGAGGATCTTCGAGCCCGACTGGCTCGGGATCCCCGCGGTGCAGAAGAGGTCCTTGACGGCGAGCGGGACGCCGCCGAGCGGGGCGTCCTTCGCGGGTTGCGCGTCCGGGGCCGCGTCGGCGACCCACGTGTAGGCGTTGAGGCCCTCCTCGCCGGCGGCCGCGTCGGCGGCGGCGCGCGTGCGGTAGGCCTCGAACAGCTCGGCGGAGGAGACGTGGCCGTCGCGGATCTGCTCGGCGGCCTCGCGCGCGGACAGCGCGATCAGGTCGGTGGCGCTCATCACGACGCTCCGGGGCTCGGGACGCCGAAGCCGTCGTCGACGACCTCCGGGGCGTTCGCGAGCGCCTGCTCGCGCGGGAGCGACGGCCGCGGCTCGTCGGGCCGCAGCGCGTTGACGACGTCGACGACGTGCGACGTGGCGGGCACGTCGTCGAGGTCGAGCTCGCCGATCTTCTCGATGTGGTCGAGGACGGCCGACAGCTCGCGCGACATCGTCCCGACCTCGTCGTCGGAGAGGTCGAGACGCGCGAGCCGGGCGACGTGGAGTACCTGTGCGCGGTCGATCATTCGGCGGCGGAGTCTAGATGACCGCCCCCGCCGCGCGCGGGGCCGGAGCGGCGCCGCAACCGCGTCAGGAGAGTCTGCGGACGGGTATGTCCGGCAGCGGCGCGGATCTGTCCTCGTCGCGCAGCGACAGGTACGAGCCGAGCATCAGCACGAGGCATGCGGCGAGGCCGACGTACGCCCAGGCGGCGTTCTGCACGGACGCGTCGGGATAACCGAGCCCGAAGCCGGGCTGGTCGACGAACAGGCGGAAGGCGACGAGCAGCGTCGACAGCAGCGCGAGCACGTTGACGACGACCGCGAGCGCGAGCGGGATCGCGTCGGTCCGCAGCGTGGCGGTCGCGACGGCGAGCGCGACGGCCGCGACGGCCGTCAGCGCCAGCAGCAGGTCGATCACCGAGAACGCCTGCCAAGCGGTCCAGCTGTCGAGCACCCGGCCGTAGAGCCCGCGCGGGCCGGAGAAGTAGGCCGCCGGCTCGTACCAAGTGAGGAACATGACGACGAGCAGCAGCACGCCGCCGACGCCGGCGATCCACTCGCCGCGCCGCAGCCGGGTCGGGTCGAAGCTCATGGGCGGCGAGGCTACAGGCCGCGCTGGATGCGCGCCGCCGTCAGCGTGTTGCGCAGCAGCAGCGCGATCGTCATCGGGCCGACGCCGCCGGGGACCGGGGTCAGCAGGCCGGCGACCTCGCGCACGGCGTCGAAGTCGACGTCGCCGACGAGGCCCTCGTCGGTGCGGTTGATGCCGACGTCGATCACGGCCGCGCCGGGCTTGACGGCGTCGGCGCCGATCAGGCGCGGGACGCCGACGGCGGCGATCAGCACGTCGGCGCGGCTGGCGACCGACGGCAGGTCCTTCGTGCGCGAGTGGCAGACGGTGACGGTCGCGTTGCGCTGCAGCAGCAGGTGGATCAGCGGCTTGCCGACGAGGTCGGAGCGGCCGACGATCACGGCCTCCGCGCCCTCCAGCGGCACCTCGTGGTGGTCGAGCAGCTCGATCACGCCCGACGGGGTGCACGGCCGCAGGCCCGGGACGCCCTGCGCGAGGCGCCCGGCGCTGACGGCGGTGAGGCCGTCGACGTCCTTGTCGGGCGAGATCAGCTCGACGAGCAGGTTGGCGTCGAGGTGGGCCGGGACCGGCAGCTGCAGCAGGATGCCGCTGACGTTCGGGTCGGCGTTCAGCTCCTGCAGGCGGGCGACGACCTCGTCCTGCGTGACGTCGGCCGGCAGGTGCGTGTGCAGGTCGGCGATGCCGGCCGCGGTGCAGGCTCTGCGCTTGTTCGCGACGTAGACGGCCGAGGCCGGGTCGTCGCCGACGAGGACGGTGGCGAGGCCGGGCTGGTCGCCGGTCTCCGCGGTGAAGGCGGCGACGTCGGCCGCGACCTGCTCGCGCACGCGCTGGGCGACTGCTCTGCCGTCGATGAGGGTGGCTGACATGCGGCGGCCGATGCTATCGGGCGCGGCTGTCGAGGCGCCTGCCGCTCGCCGCGCCTCCGGGCGACGGCGAGGGCAAGCCGGCTACCGCTTCTCGATCGGGGCGAGGTCGGCGACGAGCTTGCGCTCGGAGCCGTCTCTGCTGAAGCGGATCACGACGATGCCGCCGGCCTCGACGCCGGTCACGACGCCGTCGCCGAAGGCCGCGTGGAAGACGTCGTCGCCGAGCCGCAGCTCGCTGCCTCCGCCGGCGTTCCCGCTTCCCCACCCCCCGCCGGGGATCGGGCCGGAGCCCAGCGGCGACAGGTTCGGCGCCGGCGCCCCCCACGAGGTCGCGCGGGCACGGACCGAGCCGACGCCGTGGGCCTGCTGCTCGCTGCGGTCGGTCAGCCCCGCCGGGACCTCGTCGACGAAGCGGCTGCGGGCGCCGTAGGAGCGTGAGCCGAAGACCGCGCGGGTGCGCGCGTAGGTCATGTAGAGGTCGCGCTGGGCGCGCGTGATGCCGACGTAGGCGAGCCGGCGCTCCTCCTCCAGGCCGCCCTCCTCGATCGCGCGCTGGTGCGGGAAGACGCCCTCCTCCATCCCGATCATGAAGACGATCGGGTACTCGAGGCCCTTCGCGTTGTGGAGCGTCATCAGCGTGACGAGGCCCTCGTCGTCTCTGCGGCCGTCGGCGTCGGCGACGAGCGCGATCTGCTGCAGGAAGCCCGCGAGCGATGGGCCCTCGTCGGTGTTCTCCGCGGTCAGGTCGTACTCGGCCGCGACGTTGACGAGCTCCTCGAGGTTCTCGATCCGGCCCTGCGCCTCGATCGTCCGCTCCGCCTCCAGCGCGTCCAGGTAGCCGGATTCCGCCAGCACCTCTCTCAGCAGCTCCGCGACCGGCGGGTTCGCCGCCGCGCGCTCGCCGAGGATCCTCATCGCGCCCATGAAGCGGTGGAAGGCCTTTCTGGCGGCGGTGCCGAGGCCGGGGACGGCGTCGGGGTCGAGCGCCGCCTCCCAGATCGTGATGCCGGCCGTGTTGGCCCACGATATGACCCGCGACAGCGACGTCTGGCCGATGCCACGCCGCGGCGAGTTGGCGATCCGCGTGAAGGAGACGACGTCCTGCGGGTTGACGAGCATCGTCAGGTAGGCGACCGCGTCCTTGATCTCGGCGCGCTCGTAGAACTTCGTGCCGCCGATCACCTGGTAGCCGATCTGCGCCCGCACGAGCGTGTCCTCCAGCACGCGCGACTGCGCGTTGGTGCGGTAGAAGACGGCCAGCTCGCTGCGCGAGACGCCCTCGTCGACGAGGCGCTCGATCTCGCCGGCGACGTAGCGCGCCTCGGCATGCTCGTCCTCCAGCTCGCGGACCTTGATCGGGTCGCCGATCCCCAGCTCGGTCCACAGCTCCTTCTCGCGCTGGCCGCGGTTGTTGCGGATCACGGCGTTGGCGGCGTCGAGCACGGTCTGCGTCGAGCGGTAGTTCTGCTCCAGCTTCACGACGGTCGCGTCGGGATAGCTGTCCTCGAAGTCGAGGATGTTGCGGATGTCGGCGCCGCGGAAGCCGTAGATCGACTGCGAGTCGTCGCCGACGACGACGAGGTTGCGGTGGCCGTAGTCGGCGAGGCGGCCGTCGGCGCCGCCGCCGGTCAGCAGCTGCAGCAGGCGGTACTGGACGTGGTTGGTGTCCTGTACTCGTCGACCATCACGTGGCGGAAGGCCTCCGCGTAGCGGCGTCTGACCTCCGGGAACAGCTCCAGCACGTTGACGGTGCGGACGAGCAGGTCGTCGAAGTCCATCGCGTTCATGCGGTGGAGCTCGGTCTCGTAGATCTTGTAGACGTCGGCGACCGTCTGCTCGAAGAAGGAGCCGACCATCTGCGCGTAGGTCTCGGCGTCGCGCAGCTTGTTCTTCGCGTCCGAGATCTCGTGGTGGATCGCGCCCGGCGTGAAGCGCTTGGGGTCGACGTCGAGCTCGTCGATCGCGCGCTTGACGAGGCGGCGGGCGTCGGCTTGGTCGTAGATCGTGAACTGGCGCGTGTAGCCGAGCCGGTGCGCGTCGGCGCGCATGATCCGCGCGCAGGCGGCGTGGAAGGTCATCACCCACATCGCGCGGGTGCGGCGGCCGACGAGCAGCTCGACGCGCTCGCGCATCTCCTGCGCCGCCTTGTTCGTGAAGGTGATCGCGAGGATCTCGTCCGGCCGCGCCTGCCCGGTGCCGAGCAGGTAGGCGATCCGGTGGGTCAGCACGCGCGTCTTGCCCGAGCCGGCGCCCGCCAGGATCAGCAGCGGGCCCTCGCCGTGGACGACCGCCTCCCGCTGGGGCTCGTTGAGACCGGCGAGAAGGGCGTCGAGGTCGTTGGCGGAGGCGTGGGCGGGCATCCATCCGAGGATAGAGGCGACCCGCGACGGCTCGGCGCCCGGCCGCGCCTCAGATGACGCCCACCCGCCCGCACGACCTCGGCGGCCCCGGGACCGCCCGCCGCTCAGCCGGCGCCGGCGCTGTTGAAGCCGGCCGGCAGGCCCTGCTGGGCGGGGTCCGGCGGGTTGTCGAGCAGCAACCGCGGGACGGTCACGAATCTGTAGCCCTGTCTGCGCAGCTCGGGGACGATCCGCTCGACCGCGGCGATCGTCTGCGTGCGGTCGCCTCCGCCGTCGTGCATCAGGATGATCGCGCCCGGGTGGATGTTGGAGACGACGTTCTGGACGATCTGGTCGACGCCCGGCTTCGTGTAGTCCTGGCTGTCGACCGACCACAGCACCGACAGCATTCTCAGTCTTCTCAGGACCGAATGGGTGACGTCGTTGTATGCGCCATAGGGCGGGCGGAAGAGGCGCGGGTAGGCGGCGCCGGCGTCCTCGATCGTCTGCGCGGCGCCGGCGATCTGGGCGCGCTGGTCGGCCTCCGACAGCTCCGACAGGTTCGGGTGGTCGACCGAGTGGTCGTCGATCGGCACGCCGCTGTCGATCAGCCGCTGGACCGTCTGCGGGAACTCGGGGATGTTCTTGCCGAGCATGAAGAAGGTCGCCGGCGTGTCGAGGCGCTCGAGCACGTTCAGCAGCTCGTCGGTGTCGACGCCCGGGCCGTCGTCGAAGGTCAGCGCGATCTCTCTCGTCTGTCTGCCGCCGAGCCGCACGAGCGGCATTCTCGCCAGCACGTCGTCGACGGCCCCGCTCTCCCGCGCGCGCTGCTCCAGCGAGAAGGAGCCCTCGCCCGCGCCGGCGAGCTTCCCGAGGTGGCCGAACCAGCCGACCTCGGTCGCGTTCGCCTGCGCAGGCGTGCCCGCGCCGCCGCTGCCGGCGCCGACGACGATCCCGAGCAGCAGGGCGAGGAAGGCGACGGCGCCGAGCAGGCCGGCGCGGCGGCGCCGGTAGCGCAGCTCTCTCGGGGTCGGCCGGGCCGGCCCTCGGATCACCTTCAGCAGCTCGTCGAGGTTCATCCCTGCCTCCAGAGGATGGCGAATCGCACGGACGCGCGCGATCTCGCGCCGCAGGCGCCCGCTACTGTTCGCCGCCGCATGGAACCTGCCGTCTGGGTCATCGTGCCGACCTACAACGAGGCCGGCCCCATCGAGCGCACGCTGCGCGAGGCCGCGCAGGCGCTGTCGCTCGCCGCGCCTGGACGCCACCGGATCCTGGTCGTCGACGACAACTCGCCCGACGGCACCGCCGCGATCGCCGAGCGCGTCGGCGCCGAGCTGGGCGGCGTCGTCGAGGTGCTGCGGCGGCCCGGCAAGGGCGGCCTCGGCCGCGCCTACCTCGCCGGCTTCGCGCACGCGCTCGCTGGCGGCGCCGACCTCGTCTGCGAGATGGACGCCGACCTGTCGCACGACCCGCTGCACCTGCCCGACCTGCTGAGGGCGGCGCAGGAGGCCGACGTCGTGCTCGGCTCGCGCTACGTGCGCGGCGGCGGCGTGACCGACTGGGGGCCGCTGCGGCGGCTGATCAGCCGCGGCGGCTGCATCTACGCGCGGCTCGTGCTCGGCCTCCCCCAGCACGACCTGACCGGCGGCTTCAAGGTGCTGCGGCGCGAGGTGCTGGAGGCGATCGAGCTCGACAGCGTCCGCTCGCAGGGCTACGTCTTCCAGATCGAGATCACCTACCGCGCGGTGCTCGCCGGCTTCCGCGTCGCCGAGGTGCCGATCGTCTTCAGAGACCGCACCGTCGGCACCAGCAAGATGTCGTCGCGGATCGCCGTTGAGGCGGCGTGGCGGGTCCCGCAGCTGCGCCGCAGCGCGCCGGCCGCGCTCGCGCGGGTGGCGGCGTCAAGACGCTAGACAGAGGGTGGAAGAACGAGCCTCCGGGCGAGTTCTTCCGGACGAAACCAAGGCCGCAGGCCCCAGGTTTCGTCAGCCGCCGGCCGGGTTCGGCCCGCGCGCCGGCCGCACCTGCGGCAGCTCCGGCTCCGGGCCGATCTCCGACGGGTCGCCGCCGCGCTCCGCGAGCGCCCGCTCGAGCGCGCCGATGCGGCTGGCGAGGCCCTTTATCGCGTCGGCGACCGGGTCGGGCAGGTGGACCCAGTCGGCGTCGGGGCCCTCGGGCCGGCGGCCGTCGATCCGCACCGGGTGGCCGGGGTTGCCGACCACCGTCGAGTGCGGCGGCACGTCGTGGATGACGACGGTGTTGGCGCCGATCTTCGAGCCGTGGCCGATCGTGATCGGGCCGAGCAGCTTCGCGCCGGAGCCGATCGTGACGTTGTCCTCGACGGTCGGGTGGCGCTTGCCGGTCGCGAAGCCGGTGCCGCCGAGCGTGACGCCCTGGTAGAGCGTCACGTCGTCGCCGATCACCGCCGTCTCGCCGATCACGACGCCCATCCCGTGGTCGACGAAGAAGCCGGAGCCGATCTGCGCCGCCGGGTGGATCTCGACCCCGGTGACGGCGCGGGTGAAGCCGGCGATGATCCGCGGCAGCACCGGCACATGCGCCTCGTAGAGCGCGTGCGCGACGCGGTGGGCGAGGATCGCGTGGACCCCGGGCCAGATCGCGAAGACCTCGAACGGGCCGACTCCGCGCGCGGCCGGATCGCGCTCCTGCGCGGCGCGGACGTCGCGCCGGATCTCACCGGCGACGCGCTTCAGCGTGCGGAAACCGACCATCCGCACAGCGTAGAGGAGCGGCAGCGGCGCGAGGCGGGACGATCGCCCGGTCGCGGCGCGCTCCGCCGCGGGCGCCGCGTCAGGGCGCGAAGAAGGGCGTGGAGACGTAGCGCTCGCCGGAGTCGGGCAGCACCACGACGATCCGCTTGCCCTTCGACTCGGGCCGCTTCGCGACCTCGATAGCCGCCCACGTCGCCGCGCCGCAGGAGATGCCCGACAGAACGCCCTCGCGGCTGGCGAGCAGGCGCGCGGTCTCGATCGCGTCCTCGTCGTCGACCGTGATCACCTCGTCGATCAGGCGGCGGTTGAGGACGGCGGGGATGAAGCCGGCGCCGATCCCCTGGATCTTGTGCGGGCCGGCGGCCCGGCCGGAGAGGACGGCGGAGGTGCGCGGCTCGACCGCGATCACCTGCAGTCTCGGGTTGCGCTGCTTGAGAAACTCGCCCGTGCCGGTGATCGTGCCGCCGGTGCCGACGCCCGCCACGAGCACGTCGACGTCCTCGTCCATCGCCTCCCAGATCTCCGGGCCGGTCGAGCGGCGGTGGGCCTCCGGGTTGGCGGGGTTGGTGAACTGGTCGGGCAGGAAGACGTCGTCGCGCTGCGCCATCGCGCGCGCCGCGTCGACCGCCTCGTTCATCCCGCCGAGCGACTCGGTGATCTCGAAGCGGGCGCCGTACAGGCGCAGCAGGCCCTCGCGCTCACGGCTCATCCCCTGCGGGAGCGTCAGCACGAGGTCGTAGCCCTTCGCGGCGCAGACGAACGCGAGCGCGATGCCGGTGTTGCCGCTGGTCGCCTCGACGATCGTCGTGCGGCCGGGCTCGATCCGGCCCTCCGCCTCGGCCGCCTCGATCATCGCGACGCCGATGCGGTCCTTGACCGAGCCGCCGGGGTTGAACGCCTCCAGCTTTCCGAAGAGGGCGCCGGGCGTCTCCTCGCCCGCGACGCGCGTCAGCTGGACCATCGGCGTGCGGCCGACGTGGTCGGCAATGTTGATCGGGATTCGCGGCATTGACGCGTGGAACGATAATGGTCTGCGATGACATGCACCGCACGGACGCTTGCCGCCGGCGCGGCGCTGGCCCTCGGGCTGGCCGTCGCGCCCGCCGCAGCCACCGCCGCAGACGCCCCGCCCGACCCGACGCCGGAGCAGATCGCGCAGATCGAGCGCTACTACGAGTCGGGCGCCTGGAAGAGAGACGCCGACCGCGTCACCGCCCGCGCGCTGAAGTACCTGAGAGGCGCCGTCAGAAGAGCGAGAGACCCGCGCAAGCTGGTCGCCGTCTTCGACATCGACGACACCGCGCTGCTGACCTACGACTGCATGAAGGCCGGCGACTTCACCGACTCGCGCCGCAGCCTCTGCGTCGTGACCGGGCCGCACACGCCGATCGCCGGAACGCTCAAGCTCTACCGCTGGGCGCAGTCGAGAAGGGTCACGATCGCCTTCGTGACCGGCCGGCCGGAGCTGGTGCGCAGAGTGACCGTCGACCAGCTGACGAGAGCCGGCTTCCGCGGCAGATACGACCTGCGCCTGCGGCCCGACGCCGACAGACGCGAGTCGGTCGTCCCGTTCAAGTCGAGCGCGCGCAAGGCGCTCCAGCGCGGCGGGCGCAGAGTCGTGCTCAGCATCGGCGACCAGCGCAGCGACCTCGCCGGCGGCTTCGCGCAGCGGACGTTCAAGCTGCCGAACACGATGTACGGGCTGCCGTAGGCCCACCTGGCTGCACCGGCCGGCGCGACGGCTCGCGCCGGCCGCTCCACCCACCGCGCGGCCGCGACAGCGCCGCCCGGCGGCGTTGTCTCCACCAGCGCGGGCAGCGACGCCGCCGCGCTCTGTGGAGAACATGTTGAGATCGCCTGAGAGAGCGCTCACATTCCCCATTTCGAGGGCCGTCAATGTGAGTGAGGTCACAGACCCCTTGATCCGGCGGGGAAGCTGCCAATAATGCAAAGAGAGCGCGGACGCCCGGCCAGGGCGCGCCGGCTCGCCTCCCCTCTCGGTCGTCTCGCGGGAAGCGCCTCCGCGAGATCCACGTAAGTCCCTGACGGCTGTTGCGACCGCCGCCGTCTAGATGGGCCGCCCGATCTCCTTCGCATGGGGCCGCGCTGCTGCTGGGTCTCGTGCTGCCCTGAACACCCCACGAGCCCCTCAGATCGCCATGTCGCTCATCTCCATCGCCTCCTCCTTCGCGATCGTGCTCGGCTTCGCCGGCACCCTGCCCCACATCCGCACGATGGTGCGGTCGCAATCGTCCAACGGCCAGTCCCCGACCGGCTGGCTGATCGGCATCGCCGTCAACGTCATGACGGGCTACGTCAACCTCGCCGGGCTCGGCGCGGTGATGCTCGGCATCGGCAACGTGATCGCCGGCACCTTCGCCGCGATCGCGCTCGCCTGCGTCGTCCGCTACCGGCAGCCGGCCGACGTCGCCGCGGCCGCGCCGGCCGTCGAGCCGCGCCCGCTGGCGGTCGTCCACGAGCTGCCGACCGGCGAGTTCCACGCGATAAAGCTGCTGGTCGACGAGGAGCACGCCCGCCGCGAGTCGTTCCGCGCGGCGGCCGTGCAGGAGCCCGAGCCGGAGCTGCGCGAGCTGGAGCTGGCGGTCGCGTAGGCGGCCCGCCGTCGCGCCGCCCTTCTCGCGGC
>JAEXXR010000663.1 GCA_023405705.1 Actinomycetes bacterium | reverse complement strand
CCCGCGAGCCGCATCGCGACCGGCGCGGCGCCGTCCTCTCTCGCGCCGGCGGAGGTGACGACAAGCGTCTGGCCGGCGACGGCAACGTCGAAGCGGCCGTCCTCGCCGCCGATCACGGGCCGGCGGTACGCGCCCGCGTACTCGCTCAGCGCCGACGCCGACGCGGCGATCGGCGCGGGCGGCGTGACGTCGAGGCCGGCGTGCCGTGCGAGCACGTGCTCGCGCACCCGCCGCTGGACGCCGATGCCGCCGTCGGCGTTGGTCAGCACGACGAGCGCGACTCCGGCGTCGGGCACGAACAGCGACTCCGTCTGGATCCCCCACAGGGTGCCGCCGTGGTGCACGACGCGCGTGCCGTCGACCTCGTCGACGAGCCAGCCGATCCCCATCCGGTCGCACATGCAGCCGGCGTCGAGCTGCGGCTCGGTCATCGCGGCGCGGGTCGCCGCCGTCAGCGGCGCGGTCGCGGCCTCCGGCGGCATCCCGGCCCACCAGCGGGCCCAGCGCAGCTGGTCGCCGGCGGTCGAGAGCAGGCCGCCGGAGGGGTTCGTCGCACGGTCGCACGCCCACGGCCAGCGGATCACGTCGAAGCCGCCGTCAGGCCGCACGGCGTGCCCGACCGCGAGCGGGTGCGTGACGGCCCGCTCGACGAAGAACGACGACGCGTCCAGACCGAGCGGCGCGAGCACGATCCGCTCGACCGCCGCCTCGAAGGTGGAGTCGCAGAGCGCCTCGACCAGCCGCCCGGCGACGACGTAGGCGGAGTTCGAATACGACCACTGCTCGCCGACGGCGGTCACCTGCGGCTCGCCGGCCAGCGCGGCGACGGCCGCGGCGATCGCACCGTTGCCGCGGTCGGCGTCCAGCTCCTTCATGTCGCCGCGGTCGCCGGCCCACCCAGCCGTGTGGGTCAGCAGGTGACGGACCGTGACGCGCTCGGCCGCCGCGGCGTCGCGCAGACGGAACTCGGGCAGGTGCCGGCGCACCGGGTCCTCCAGCGACAGCAGGCCGGCCTCGACGAGCGCCATCACGGCGGTCGCCGTGTAGGGCTTCGTCATCGACGCGATCGGCACCCGCGTCTCGGCCGTGAACGGCATCGCCGTCTCGACGTTCGCGAGCCCGAAGCCCTCGACCTCCACGCGGTCGCCGGTCGCCAGGCCGACGACGCAGCCCGGCGTGTCGTGCTCGGTCAGCGCCGCGGCGACGACCTCGCGCAGCTCAGCGTCCATCGTCTGCACGCTCCTCTCCGGCAACGGCGGCGAAGTGACAGGCGGTCCGGTGCAGGCGCGTCTCGACGACGGCGCACGGGTCGTCGCTGGCACAGATCGTCCGCTCCGGCCGCGTCTCCGGTCCGACCGGGCAGATCGTCCGGTAGCGGCAGCCGCTGGGCGGCGCGAGCGGGTCGGGCGCCTCGCCCAGCGGCGCCGGCGTGCGGTCGAGGTCGTCGAGCTCCGCCGCCTCGATCAGCGTGCGCGTGTACGGGTGCTGGGGCCGCTCGACGACGTCGGTCGCCGGGCCGCGCTCGACGGCGCGGCCGAGCTGCATCACGACGACCTCGTCTGAGAGGTAGCGGACGATCGCGAGGTTGTGCGAGATCACCAGCAGCGACAGGCCGATCTCGCGCCGCAGGTCGCGCAGCAGGTTGAGCACCGCTGCCTGCACCGAGACGTCGAGCGACGCGGTGATCTCGTCAGCGACGATCACGTCGGGGCGGACCGCGAGCGCACGGGCGAGCGCGACCCGCTGCCGCTGGCCGCCCGACAACGTGCCGGGCAGGGACGCCGCGAGCGCCGGGTCGAGCTGGACCAGCTCCAGCAGCCGCCGCACCTCGGCGGCGCGCTCCTGCCGCGAGGTCCGCCGGTGCGTCGTGACGCCCTCTCTGATCGCGTCGCCCACGGTCATGCGCGGGTTCAGCGACGAACGCGGGTCCTGGAAGACCATCTGCACCCGTCGGCGCAGCTCGGCCAGCCGCCGCCCGGAGGCGCGCGCGTAGTCGTGTGACCCGAGCACGATCTCACCGGACTCCGGCGTCGTCAGCCGCACGATCGCGCGCGCCAACGTCGACTTGCCCGAGCCGGACTCGCCGACGAGCCCGACGATCGCGCCCTCCGGAACGGTCAGGGAGACGCCGTCGACGGCGTCGAACGCGCGCGGCCCGTGACCGACGCGCACGTGCAGGTCGCGTATGGCGAGCTTGCTCATCTGTGTTGGACCTCCATCTGATCGGCGCCGACGCGCGGATGCCAGCACGCCGCCGCGGACGACCGGTCGACCTGCGTCAGCGGCGGCAGCTCGCGCGTGCAGCGCTCGCTGGCGTGCTCGCAGCGCGGCGCGAACGGGCATCCCTCATGCTGCTCGCCGGCGCTCGCGACGCGACCGTGCAGCGTCGCGAGCGGCTGCTCGCGGTCGGTCTCCATGTCCGGCACGGCCGCCATCAGCGCGCGCGTGTACGGATGTGTCGCGCGGTCGAGGTCGGCGACGTCGAGCTGCTCGACGATCCGCCCGGCGTACATCACCAGCACGCGCTCGCAGAAGGCGCGGATCACTCCGATGTCGTGCGAGATCAGCAGCACGGCGGCGCCGTTCTCGCTGTTGACCTCGCGCAGCGACCGCAGCACCTCGCGCTGGACGGTCACGTCGAGCGCCGTCGTCGGCTCGTCGGCGACGATCAGCTGCGGCGCGGTCATCAGCCCCATCGCGATGACGACGCGCTGCCGCATTCCGCCCGACAGCTCGTGCGGGTACTGGTCGAGGCGGCGCTCGGCCGCCGCGATGCGCAGGTTCCGCAGTCTCGTCAGCGCGCGTCTGCGCGCTTCGGCCTTCGGTGTCCTGAGGTGGAAGCGCGCCCCCTCGACGATCTGGCTGCCGTTGCGGCGCACCGGGTTGAGGGCGCTGAGCGGGTCCTGGAAGACGACCGCCAGCGACGTGCCGAGCAGCCGGCCGCGCTCGCTGCGCGGCAGCGTGCGGACGTCGGCGCCGTCGAGTTCGAGGGCGCCGGCCTGAACGCTGCCGGGCGCTTCGACGAGGTCGGCGATCGCGAGCGCGGTGAGGCTCTTGCCGGAGCCGGACTCGCCGACCACCCCGACACGCTCGCCGCGTCTGACCGTGAAGGTGACGCCCTTGACCGGGGTCACGACGCGGTCGCCGCTCTCGAACGAGACCGACAGGTCCTCGACGCGCAGCAGCGTCTCCTCCGCTGCCGTGCCCCGGTCGGGAGCAC
>JAEXXR010000643.1 GCA_023405705.1 Actinomycetes bacterium | reverse complement strand
CTCCAGCACGACCCCGTCGGCGTCGTCGCGGTGCAGGCGCGCGGTGTGGACGGCCTGGTCGCGGTTGCGCTCCAGCTGCTCGGCCAGCCGCAGCAGCGCGGCGCCGCGCAGCAGCACCTCGGCGTCGCCGTCGCGGCAGAGCGCGGCGGCCGGGCCGAGCTGCGGCGTTCCCTTGCGGTGGTAGCGCGCCATCAGCGCGATCAGCGCCACCTCGCGCGGCGTGAAGCCGGGCAGGCCGGAGCCGAGGATCAGGTAACTCGAATGCTTGTGGTGGTCGACGTAGTCGACGGCCATGCCGACGTCGTGGAGGATCGCGGCCGCCTCCAGCAGCTCGGGCTCGCCCGGCGCCGGCAGGCCGATCGCGACCAGCTCGCCGGCGAGCTGGTCGGCCAGCTCGGCGATGTGCTCGGCGTGGACGAGGTCGACGCCGTGCTGGCGCGCGAGGTTCTCGACGCTGGCGTGGCGGACGTCCTCCAGCAGCGGCTGCTCCTCCTCGGACAGCTCGCCGGCGAGGAACAGCCCCTCGCGCAGGCCGGCCTCGACGACCTCGATCCCGGGCGCGCCGGTCGCCTCCAGCACCGTCCGCAGCACCACCGCGCCGGCGAGGATCACCTCGGCCCGGCCGCGCTTGATCCCGGGGACGCGCTCGCGTTCGGTCGGCGTGCGCGACGCCAGCTCGTCGATCAGCGCGTCGAGGGCCGCGGGCTCCAGCAGGAAGCCCTGCACGCCGTCGAGCGGCAGTCCGGCCGCGCGGATCGCGGCGCTGGCGAGGTTGCGGACCGCGCCGCCGATCCCGACGAGGTGGTCGCGCCCGGCCGTCGCGACCCACGGCGCCTCGGCGAGCGAGGCGAGCGTGTGCTCGCGCAGCGCGTCGATCTCGTCCGGCGAGGCCGGGCCGTCGCCGGAGAGGAAGCGGTCGGTCATCCGCACGGCGCCGAGCGGCCACGAGGCGCACTCCTCGGCGAGCCGCTCCTCGACGGCGACCAGCTCGAGGCTGCCGCCGCCGATGTCGAGCACGATCCCCTCGGTCAGCGTCGTCTGGTTGACGGCGGCGACGTAGGAGAACCACGCCTCGTCGCGCTGGGAGAGGACGCGGATCGGCAGGCCGGTCGCGCGCCGCGCGCGCTGCACGAACTCGTCGCCGTTGGGCGCGTCGCGCACGGCGCTGGTCGCGACCGCCTCGATCTGGTCGGCGTGGATGCCGTTGGTGGCGCAGAAGGCGGCGAAGACGCGCAGCGTCTCCAGCGCGTGCGCCATCCGCGTCGGCGACAGCTCGCCGTCCGGGCCGAGGTCGCCGCCGAGCCTGACGCTCTCCGACAGCTCGTCGGTCCGCTTCCACCAGCCGCTCTCGCCGACGCTGAAGACGACGAGCCGGAAGCTGTTGGAGCCGAGGTCGATGACGGCCGTCCGCCTCGCGACGGCGCGCGACATCGGGTGGTGCGCCAACGCGCTCATCGGCGGCAGACCAGCCTCCCGCGGGAAGGAGCCGCAGGCGAGTCCCCGCACCGGATGCGAGCGCTCAGCGCGAGCATCAGGCCTCCACGTGCTCGGCGCGGGCGAGGTGGTCGCGCATCAGCTCGGCCTGGACGTCGCGCCGCTCCTCGCCGGGCTGGACGCGGCGGTGGTGCCACGTCCCGTCGGCCTGCAGGTCCCACGCGTTCTCGGTGTCGGCGAGGCAGCGCTCGAGCGTGTCGTGCACCTGGTCGCGCGCGGCCGGGTCGAGCACCGGCACGACGAGCTCGACGCGCGAGTCGAGGTTGCGCGGCATCAGGTCGGCCGAGCCCATGAAGACGAACGTCTCGCCCTCGCGCTCGAAGGCGTAGATGCGGGAGTGCTCGAGGAAGCGGCCGACGATCGACACGACCCGGATGTTCTCGGACACGCCGGACACACCGGGCCGCAGGCAGCAGGCGCCGCGCACGTTCAGCTCGACCTTCACGCCCGCCTGCGAGGCGCGGTAGAGCGCGCGGATGCAGGCCGGGTCGACGAGCGAGTTCATCTTCATCGCGATCCGCGCCGGCTGCTCGGGCGAGTGGGCGGCGATCGTCAGGTGGATCTGCTCGACGATCCGCTCGCGCAGGTTCTGCGGCGCGACCAGCACCGTCTCGTAGTCCTCGGGCTTCGAGTAGCCGGTCAGCTGGTTGAAGAGGTCGGCGATCTCGCTGGTGATGCGGTCGTCGGCGGTGAAGAGGCCGAAGTCGGTGTAGAGGTGGGCGGTGCCGGCGTGGTAGTTGCCGGTGCCGACGTGGGCGTAGTGGCGCACGCCGTCGCCCTCGCGGCGGACGATCAGGACCGCCTTCGCGTGCGTCTTGAGCCCCGGCGAGCCGAACGTGACGTGGACGCCCGCCTGCTCCAGCGCGCGCGCCCACATGATGTTCTGGCGCTCGTCGAAGCGCGCCTTCAGCTCGACGAGGCCGACCGCCTGCTTGCCGCGCTCCGCGGCGCGGATCAGCGCCGGGACGAGCGGCGAGTCGTCGCTGGTGCGGTAGACGGTCTGCTTGATCGCCAGCACCTTCGGATCCGAGACGGCCTGCTTGACGAACTGCTCGACGGTCGCGAACGAGTCGTAGGGGTGGTGGACGAGCAGGTCGCGTTCGCGCAGCTGCGCGAAGAGGCTCTTCTGCTTGCCGTCCTCGACGAACTCGGGCGGCATCACCGGCGTCCACGGCGCGTCGCGCAGGTCGCGGAAGCCGGGCAGCTTGGCGACCTGCCACAGGTCGCCGAGGTCGAGCAGCCCCTCGACCTCGAAGACGTCCTCCTCCTCGATCCGCAGCTCGGTGACCAGCCGGGCGAGCAGCGCGGAGGCGATCCCGGCGCTGACCTCCAGCCGCACGACCTCGCCGAAGCGCCGCCGTCGCAGCTCGGTCTCGACCGCCTCCAGCAGGTCGTCGGCCTCGTCGGAGACGGTGAAGTCGGCGTCGCGCGTGACGCGGAAGACGGCGTGGGCGACGATCTCCATGCCGCGGAACAGCTGCGGCAGGTGGCCGGCGATCACCGTCTCCATCGGCACGAGCGTGCGCGCGCCCTCGCCGATCTGGACGAACCGCGGCAGTCCCTCCTTCGGCACTTTAACGCGCGCGAAGCGGGTCTGGCCGCTCTCAGGGTCGCGCACCAGCACGGCCAGCGACAGCGACAGGTTGGAGATGTACGGGAACGGCTGGGCCGGCCCGACGGCGAGCGGCGTCAGCGCGGGGAAGACCTCTCGCTCGAAGCGCGCGTCGACCTGCTCGCGCTCGTCGTCGTCGAGGTCCTCCCACGCGACGATGCGGATGCCGTGCTCGGCGAGCGCCGGCAGCAGCGCGTCGCGGTAGACGGCCGACTGGCGCGCGCCCAGCTCGCGCACGCGCGCGCCGATCGCTCTCAGCAGCTCGTCGGGCGGCATGCCGTCGGCGCTGCGCGCCTCGATCCCGGCGTCGACCTGGTCGTGGACGCCGGCGACGCGGACCATGAAGAACTCGTCGAGGTTCGAGTTGTAGATCGCGCAGAACTTGACCCGCTCCAGCAGCCGCTTGTGCGGGTCCTCGCTGCACTGCAGGACGCGCTCGTTGAAGTCGAGCCATGACAGCTCGCGGTTGATGAAGTGCGCCGGGTCGGCCGTCTCGCGCGTCTTCGTGACGTCGGCCGGCCGCAGCCGCTCGATCGCCTCGCCGAGCGGCTCCAGCAGCGGCAGGTCGGGGTAGGCGTCGCGCAGCTCCGCGAGCGTCGCCTGGTAGTGGCGCAGCTTCTCGGGGCGGAGGCGGCCGCCGGCGGCGCGGGTCGCGCGCGCGAGCTTGTCGGCGGCCATCACGACGGCGACGTCGCGGCCGGCGTCGATGCCGCGCTGGCGCAGCTCGGCCTTGCGCTCGTTGTAGGAGGCGATCTCCGCTCTCTCCGTGAGCGCGTCGACGCGGCGGGCGATCTCCTCGCCCATCTGCTCGGCGATCGTGGCGCGGTCGACGCCGGTGTCCTCGATCAGGTCGTGGAGGACCGCGGTCGCGACGGTGACGTCGTCGGCGCCCGCGTCGTGCAGGAGACGGGCGGTGATCGCGGCGTGCTCGACGTCGGCGGCGATGTTGGCGCCGTCGCCGCCATGGGCGCGGTAGGTCTCCAGCGCGAGGGCCCAGGCGGCGGTGATCGTCTCCGATCCGCGCGCGAAGACAGGCAGCTCGCTGGTCGCTCCGGGTGTGCGTGCGGTCGATGACATGACAACGATTGTCGGCGCTGTCGCCGCGGCTCCTGTTATCGACGTGTTAACGAATTGTCGCCGCGGCGCTCGCGCGAGCCGTAGGTCGCGGCTCGCGCGCCGGCGCGGTCGGTCACTTGTCGCGGTGGAGGAGGTCCTTCACCTTGTCGGCGGCCTCGTCGATCTTCTCCTTGACCTTGCCCTCGCCCTTGTCGACGCGGCCCTCGTTCTTGAGGTCCTCGTCGCCGGTCAGCTCGCCGGCCGCCTTCTTGATGCTGCCCTTCGCGCGATCGGTGGTTCCGTCATCGGCCATTTCGGGTCTCCTTAGGGTCGGGTGCTGTCCTCCAGGAGTGCCCGATGCGCCCGGCCGCTACGCGCGCGGAACAAAGTAGTTGACGAAGCAACGTTCTAGGCGTACAATACCTAGCACAGCAGTAGGTATTCAAAAAAAGGAATCACGACGAAGACGAAGGCAGACATGAGCACGCCGGCAAACGCTGAGACCCACGACACGACGTTCGATCCGCTGCAGCTCCTGATGCGCGAGGCGCGCAACTGGCCGCTGCTCACCCCTGCGGAGGAGATCGAGCTCGCGAGACGGATCGAGAGAGGCGACCTCGCCGCCAAGGAGCGGATGGTCAACTCCAACCTCCGCCTCGTGATGTCGATCGCCCGCCACTACCAGGGGCAGGGCCTCGGCATGGGCGACCTGGTGCAGGAGGGGACGCTGGGCCTGATCCGCGCGGTCGAGAAGTTCGACTGGCGCAAGGGCTTCCGCTTCTCCACCTACGCGACGCTGTGGATCCGGCAGTCGATCCAGCGCGGGCTCGAGAACACGGGCCGCACGATCCGGCTCCCGGTCCACGTCGGCCAGCGCGCCCGCAAGGTCGCGCGCGTGCGCCGCGAGCTGACCGCCAAGTTCGGACGCGACGCGACCGACGAGGAGATCGCCGAAGTCGCCAGACTCCCGCTCGAGCAGGTGATCGAGGCCGGCAGAGCCGACCGCGAGCCGACCAGCCTCGACGCGCCGGTCGGCGAGGACGGCGACACCGCGCTCGGCGCGCTGATCAAGTCCGACGCTCCCGACACCGAGGACGAGGTCGCCGAGACGCTCCGCCACGAGACGGTGCAGAAGGCGATCGAGGACCTCCCCGACAACGAGAAGACCGTCATCCACCTGCGGTTCGGCACCGGCGGCGAGCCGCCGCAGACGCTGACCCAGATCGGCAGACGGCTCGGCGTCAGCTCCTCTCGCGCCCGCGAGATCGAGGAGCAGGCGCTCCGCCGCCTCTCGCGCGAGGCCGCCCTCTCGGCCCTGCGCGAAGCGGCCTGACCCAGCGGCCTGCGGCCTTGGATCAGGCCGGGAGAGCCCGCCTGGCGGCTCGCTCTCCCACCAACTGAACGGACCCCCTCGCACCCCGCGGCCGCGCTCCCAGAGCGCGGCCGCCGGCCGTTTCAGGCCGGCGCCACGCCGCCGCCCGCTGGAAGCGCGAGCGCCTAGGCGAGCTCTTCCGACGGAATCCGAGGGCTCCGCCCGAGCGATTCCGCGGCGCCCACGAGCGCGCCGCCGGGGCAGCTCTCGCACGGCACCTGGGACTCGGCGCGGCGGCGGGGGTCCTGGATGCCGATCAGGGCGATCACGCCGCCGAGCAGCGCCAGGCCCCCGGCGATGCCGACGCCGACGCGGTAGGCGTCGACGGATGCCTCGGTCAGTGCGGCGTCGACGGCGGGCCGCTCGGCTGCGGGCGCGCCGGGCGCGGCGTCGGTCAGGCGCAGGTCGCGCGCTGTGTCGACGGCGCGCTGGCC
>JAEXXR010000559.1 GCA_023405705.1 Actinomycetes bacterium | reverse complement strand
CGCTCAGCCGGCGCTGAGCGTCGCCTCGCGCTCGGCCAACGCGTGCCGCAGCCCGAGCTCGACGCCGTCGGTCGCGCGGTCCCAGGAGTGGGTCGCGGCGAACTCGATCCCGGCGCGCGAGCGGCGTTCCCACAGCGCGCGGTCGTCGAGCAGGCGCTCGATCCCGGAGGCGAGCGCGTGCGGCTCCAGCGGCGCGAGCTCGAGGGCGCCGTCGCTGCCGAAGATCGACTCCGCGCTGACGCCTGCCAGCTCGACGCACGGCAGCCCGCAGGCGAGCATCTCCTTCGGCATGAGCGAGAAGTTCGTCAGCGACAGGCACAGCCCGACCGTCGCCTCGGCGAACAGCGTCGCCAGCTGCGGCTGGCTGAGGACGCCGAGGTGCTCGTATGGGAACGCCGTTCTCGGCGGGGTGTCGTCGCCGAACAGCGCGATCCGCACGTCGGGGCGCCGGCGGTGCAGCTCCTCGAGCGCCATCAGGCCGATCGGGACGGCGCGGCGAGGAGTGGAGTGGCGGCCGTAGTAGACGACCGTGTCGCGCCGGCGGGGGACGTCCAGCGGTCGGTAGATCTCGTGGTCGACGCCGTAGTCGAACGCGTCGGCCGACGCGCCGTAGCGCTCGATCATCACGTCGCGCAGCCAAGGGCTGCCGGCGATGCAGTGCATGCCGTGGCGATAGGTGTCGGCCGCCAGGCGCGATTCGGTCGAGGTCGCGAAGAACTCCGGCTCGTGGTCGTTGACGAGATACGCACGGGCGCGGCAGCCCTCCAGCAGCAGCGTCGGGTGCACCGTCTGCCAGCCGGTCGCGATCACGACGTCCGCGCCGTGCCAGTCGTCGAAGCCGTAGTGGACCGGCCCGTCGAACGGGGCGAACCACTCGTTGATCTGCCTGCGCAGGACGCTCGGCCGGAACTCCTTCAGCTCGCCGAAGAGATCGCTGACCCAGATCGTGCAGACGTGACCGCGGCGCTCCAGTCGCGACATCACCTGGAAGAGGATGTTGTGGCCGCCGCTGCCACGCCGCCACGGCGGAACCACCATCGCGATCCGCAGCCGCTCCCGCTCGGCGGTCCCCGGGATCGGGTCGAGCAGCGCCGCGGGGCCGTCGCGCAGGATGCGTGCAGCCGCGTCGTAGTCCTCGTGCGCGCGAGATGCGCTGACGTGGCGCGCCGTCGGCAGCGCCGTCGGCGCGTCGGGTGCGGAGGCGGCAGGCGAGCCGGCGTCGTCGCGCCCTTCCAGCGACAGCCGTCGGCGCACTGGCGCGGGGAGCGTCTGCGCTCGCGAGCCGAGCGCGGAGAAGACGCGCCGCCCGCCGTGGTGGACGGTCGAACGGGCTGCCCAGCGGGCGCGCTCGCCGAGCGGAAGCTGCTCGCTCGCCATCCAGCGCAGGTCCGCGGCCGCCTGCGAGCCCGTCCAGCGCGCGACCTCGAGCGGGCGGAAGCGCTCGACGTGCCCGAGCGTCTCGCGCAGGCCGCGGTACTCGTCGAAGTAGCGGCGCATGAACTCGAGCGGGCCGTAGTCGTGCGCGTGCAGCACCGCGCCGTCCGGTACGTAGGCCTTCAGCCATCCGGCGGCCAGCGCGTCGCGGCCGAAGGCCTGGTCCTCCGCATACGGGAGCTCGCGGAAGCGCACCTGCTCCCAGCATGCTCTGCGATAGCAGGCGTTGACGTTGGAGAGGAAGGTCGGATCGCCCGCGCGCTGGATCGCCGGGCCGCCGTCAGGCCCCGCGAAGCCGGCGAAGAACTCCGTCAGCTCGCGCGCGATCATCGGGCTCGTCTCCGGCCGCGGGAGGTGCGGGCCGTAGGCGACGCCGAGCTGCTCCTCGAGCGCGAAGGCGGCGCGGAACGCGTCGAGCGCGCCTGCGACCGGCGTCGCGTCCTGCGTCAGGAACCACAGCAGCTCGCCGCGGGCGCGCTCGGCGCCGAGATTGCGCGTGCGGCCGTGGTTGAAGTCCTCCGCGGCGATCTCGATCAGCTCGGCGCCCGCGTCCCGAGCGATCTGCGGGGAACGGTCGCTCGAGCCCGAGTCGATCACGATCGTCTCGTCGACGCCCTCGCGCTTCAGCGCGGCCAGCAGCTCAGCGAGGTAACGCTCCCCGTCCTTGACGGGGACGACGGCGGTGACGCGGGTCACGAGGCGCCGGTGACCTTGCGCGCGTAGCCCTTCAGGCGCCAGAAGATCTGTCGCAGACGGCGCACGACGGCGCGCGCCGCGCGGACGGCCGCGCGGAACTGCTCGGCTCCGGGCTTGCGCATCAGCGCGTTGAGGTCGACGTGCCAGCGGTCGAGCCAGTAGAGCTGCTCCTGCGCCTCGGCGACCGCGCGGTTCGATCTCTCCGCCTGGTCCACGAGCTCCTGCTCGAGCTGGTCGACCCGAGCGCGGAGCCGCTCGATCTCGCGCTGCTGTTCCTCGATGGTCGAAGTCGTCATCGTCTTTGACAACACTCAGAGGTTCTCGGCGATGCGGGGCGCCTCGCGCGAGAAGATCCAGAGGCCGAGGGCGAACACCGCGGCGATGATAATGAAGGGCACCACGGCGCGCAGACCGCCGCCGGCGGCGCTGACGAGACCGGGCGCGCTGGGGTCGATGAACGCCCGGCGCATCTGCGTCAGCAGCGCGGCGATCGGGTTCGACATCACGGCTGCCTGCTCGAAGTCCTCGTACTGCGACGAGACGTAGAGGATCGGCGAGCCGTAGAAGAGGATCTGCGACAGCACCTCCCAGATCGGTTGGATGTCGCGGAAGCGGACGAACAGGACGCTGAGGAGCATGCCGATGCCGATGGCGAACACCGCGAGGCACGCGACGATCGGGACCATCTCGATCCAGGTCCATCGCGGCTCGACTCCGGAGGCGAGCGCGAAGACGAGCACCGCGATCAGGTTCGTGCCGAGGTTGAAGAGCGCGGTCAGTGCGACCGAGAGCGGGATCACGAGCCGCGGGAAGCGCATCTTGCGCAGGAGCCCCTCGCGCGTGACGAGGCATTGCACGCAGCCGTTCGTCGTGTCGACGAAGAACGTCCAGAGGATGATCGACGTCAGCAGGTAGACCGGGTAGTGGTCGATGTCGCCGCCGAAGCGCAGGACCTGGGTGAAGACGACGTACAGGACCCCGAAGAACATCAGCGGTCTCGCCAGCGACCAGAAGTAGCCGAGAACCGACCCGAAGTAGCGCAGCTTGAAGTCGGTCGCGGCGAGCGTGACCGTCAAGTTCCAGAAGCGGCGCAGGTCGTCGCCGAAGGCGGACGGCGCGTGCCGGCGCCGCGCGGGCGTCGTCGCGCTCATCTGACGCGCTCGACCGTGAAGTCGTGGGGCACGTTGACCACGCCGCCGGTGAAGTGACCGCCGTGGACCACCACGGTCGCGATGTCGGCGCGCAGGTCCAACGCGTCCGCGCCGCTGCCGGCGCGCGCGATCGACGGCGTGAGACGGTACTGGCTCGCGACGAGCAGATTCTGGAACTCCAACCGCACGATGACCGTTTCGCCCGCGCGGAACGAGCCTGTCGCGCCGTGCGTCATGTCGGTCGTCGTCGCGAAGATCGTGGTGCCGACGTCGTTGCGCAGCGTGAAGCCGAAGATCGGATCGTCGATCGCCTCGTCGAAGCGCGCCTCGAGCGCGGCCCGGAAGGGGACGCCGTGCGGGACGTCGGCGATCCGCTCGCCGTGAACGCTCTCGAACCACGCATCCGTGATGACGGCCGCCTGATCGCCGAACCGCTCGTCGCTGTCGTCGGCGGCGTCGTTCATCTGATGGACGGTGCGCCCGAAGTTGAGCTCGTTGTAGCGG
>JAEXXR010000555.1 GCA_023405705.1 Actinomycetes bacterium | reverse complement strand
GGCCTTGACCTCGATCGCATACGCGCGGGTCGCGCGCTGGCCGTCGCCGCCCTGCAGCGCGACGGTGACGTCGCTGCGGCCGGGAGCGGTCGGGACGCCCGAGACGATGCCGCTGGCACCGTCGAGCGTGAGGCCCGCCGGCAGCGCGCCGCCCGCGACCGACCAGCGGTACGGAGCGGTCGAGCCGGAGCCCTGCAGATCGGCGCGGTAGGGCAGTCCGAGCGTCGCCTCCGGCAGCGACGCCGGCGCGATCGCCGGGGCCGGGGCGGAGACGTCGAGCTTCAGCTCGCGCGTGCCGGTCTTCGCCTTCGAGTCCTTCACCGTGACGGTGAAGGTTCTGCTGCCGGGCGCCGACGGGGTGCCGGAGATGACGCCGGTCGACGGGTTGAGCGAGAGGCCGGCCGGCAGCGAGCCCTTCGTCACCGTCCAGGTGAACGGCTTGATGCCGCCGGTGCTGGTCAGGGTCGCGCTGTAGGCGCCGCCGGCGGTCGCGCCGGGCAGCGTGGTGGTGGAGACCATCGGCGGCGCGCTGCCGCTCGCCTTCGCGATCGTCCAGTCCTTGGAGAAGAGGTCGGGCTTGTTGCGGTCGAACTCGAATCTCCACACCTTGAACTTGATGCCGGCGCCGGCCTGGAAGCCGCCGGCCAGCCGCCACCACGGGTCTCTCGTGCTGTCGACGTCGAAGCGGATGATCCCCTCGGCGGTCAGGTACGGGCCGCCGACGGAGTAGACGTCGAACATCAGCCGCGGGCCGATGCCGCCCATGATCCCGGCTCTGACCTCCGGTCTCGGCGGGGTGAACGACGATCTGTTGTCGAGCGTCTTGACGGGGATCAGCTTGCTGCCGTCCCACTCGAGGCCGACGCGCGCGTCGAGGCTCTGGCGCACCTCGGCCTCGACGGCGCCCTCGACGTAGCCCTCGGCGATCACGTGGAAGTTGAGCTTCGGCGTGATCACGACCGGCACGGGGCCGACCGAGAAGGTGATCGGGCTGTATCTGATGTCGTTCTTGAGCAGGTCGACGTCGAGGTCGCACTTCGCCTTGCCGGCGACGCGCAGCGTCAGGTTGCTGCTCTGCTGCAGGCGCGCGACGGCGATCGCCTTGATCGTCAGCGGATGCCAGAAGCCGCCCCACGAGATGCCGATCTCGGAGCCGGCGCTGAGGCCGAGCGAGCCCTTGATCGTCGCGTTGACGCCGCCCTCGCACTTGTAGGGCTTCTCGACCGCGCCCTCCTGGACGGCGGCCTGCGCGCGCGGGCCGGCGGCGGAGGCGCCGGAGGCGCGGGCGAGGACGCCTCTGCCGAGCTCCAGCTGCGGTCTCACGGTGACGCGCGCCTGCGGGCCGATCGCCGACAGCGGCGCGTCGACGCCGGTGACGGTCGCCGTCGCGCCGGAGCGCTGCACGCCGGTGATCGTGATCAGCAGGCCCTGCGGCGTCGTCTTCGCCGGGCCGGCGGCGAGCGTGTCGCCGACGGCGAGCGCGTTGCGCGCGTCGCGGATCACGACGGTGTGGACGCCGCCGGAGACGGTCGCGGAGGCGATCGCGCCCCTCTGCGCGACGCGCGTCGAGTTGGCGACGATCTGCACGTACGGGACGCGGACGGTGCCGCGACCGCCGCTGCGGACGCGCACGACGGTGCTGTTGTACTTCGGGAAGATCGTCCCTCTGGCCGTCACGATCCGCTGGCCGGAGACGGTCCAGCGGCCGGGGACCTTCGGGTGGAAGGTGCGGGCTCTGGCGATCCGCCAGCGTCTGCCGTGCGGGCCTCTGACGACGACGATCGCGCGCTTGCCCCTCGGCACGTCGCTGATCGTCACGCGCAGCCGGGCGGGACGCGCGGCGGCGGGACGGCGCGCGGCGCCTTCGCCCGCGGCGCTCGCCAGCGGGGCGCCGAAGGTGAGCTGCTGGGGTGCGCCGACGGCGGGGCAGTCGGCCGGGCCGCAGACACCCGGCGGCCCTCTCGCTCCTGCGCTCGCTGCAGCGGCGAGCAGGACGGCGAACGCTGCGAGCAGCGCCGTCAGCCCACGCGCGCCGCGCGCGAAAGTGAGACATCCATGTCTGTTCATTGCCCGTGAACATCGGACGGATGTATGAGGTTTTTGAAGACTGCGACGTCTTCGGACGCGATCGGGCCGAAACGCTGTCGGCGCGCGGCCGGAGCGCTCAATGCACGGCGCCGGCGGCCGATCCCAGGGGGGTGGCTCAGATGCCGAGCCGGCGGTACTCGATCGCCGGGCAGCGGTCCATCACGACGGTGAGGCCGCGGGCGCGGGCGCGTGCGGCGGCGGCCGCGTCGATCACGCCGAGCTGCAGCCAGGCGGCTCTCGCGCCGATCGCGACCGCCTCGTCGACGTGGACGCCGGCCTCCTCGGAGCGGCGGAAGACGTCGACGACGTCGATCTCGACCTGCTCGCGCGCGTCGGCGAGCGTCGGGTAGGCGGTCTCGCCGAGGATCGACAGCGCGGCGGGGTTGATCGGCACGATCCGGTTGCCGCGCGACTGCAGCAGCGCGGCGATCCGGTGGCTGTCGCGCGAGGCGCGCGGCGAGCAGCCGACGACCGCCCACGTGCGCGGCGTGCTCAGCAGCTCGCGGATGACGTCGTCGGGCGGGTT
>JAEXXR010000532.1 GCA_023405705.1 Actinomycetes bacterium | reverse complement strand
GCGCGCCGGCCGACCCGCCCGAAGGCGAGGCGACCGGCGCGCTCTCCCGGGGACGCGGGAGCTGCTGTCGGCTCAGCGCGAGTAGGCGGCGGGGACGCCTCCGTCGACGTTGAGCACGTTGCCGGTCGACTTGCCGGAGCGGACGCCGGAGGCGAAGTGCAGCACCGCCTGGGCGATGTCCTCGGGGAGGATGTTCACCTTCAGCGTCGTGCGGGCGCGGTAGTGGCCCTCCAGCTCCTCCGGGGCGATGTTGTACGCCGCAGCGCGCTCCTCGCGCCACGACGAGCCCCAGATTCTCGACCCCTGCAGGACCGCGTCCGGGTTGACCGTGTTGACGCGGATGCCGGCGGCGCCGCCCTCCTCGGCCAGGCAGCGGGCGAGGTGCAGCTCGGCGGCCTTCGCCGACGAGTAGGCGGCGGCGTTCTTGCCGGCCACCAGCGAGTTCTTCGACGCGACGAAGACGACCGAGCCGCCGGTCGCCTGACGGCGCAGGAGCTTGAACGCCTCGCGGGCGACGAGGAAGTAGCCGCGCGTGAGGATCGCGTGGTTGCGGTCCCACTCGGCGACGCTCGTCTCCTCGATCGGCGCGCTGGAGGCGATGCCGGCGTTGGAGACGATCACGTCGACGCCGCCGTAGGTGAGGACGGTCTCGCGGTAGGCGGCCTGGACCCCCTCCTCGCTGGTGACGTCCATCGCGACGCCGAGGCCCTCGTCGCCGAACGGCTCGGCGACGCGACGGGCGCCGTCGGCGTCGATGTCGGTCGCGACGACGGTCGCGCCCTCGGCCGCGAGCGCGTCGAGGATCGAGCTGCCGATGCCGCCGGCCGCGCCGGTGACGAGCGCGACCTTCCCGGCCAGCTCGCGCGGAGCCGGGGCGAGCGAGAGCTTGTACAGCTCCAGCGGCCAGTACTCGACGGCGAACGACTCCGGCGCGGTCAGCGAGACGAACGAGTCGATCGCCGACGCGCCGCCCATCACCTCGATCGCGCGGTGGTACAGGTCGCGCGCCAGGCGGGCGCCCTTCAGGTTCGTGCCGACCGAGACCATGCCGACGCCCTCGATCAGGACGACGCGCGGATCGGGGTCGCCGATCGTCTCGCCGTCTCTGGCGTTCTGCTCGAAGTACGCGCGGTACTCCTCGCGGTACTGCTCGGCGCCCTCCACGACACGCGCGGCGAGCGCGTCGAGGTCGTCGGTCGACGGGTCGTAGGCGACCCACAGCGGGATCCGCTTCGTGTGCACGAGGTGGTCGGGGCAGGCGGCGCCGACCTGCGACAGCGTCGCCGCGTCGCGCGAGGAGACGAACTCCAGCGTCGAGGGCGAGGCGTCGACCTGCAGGATCTTCGAGCGCTCGCTGGAGACGGCGCCGCGGATCGCCGGCAGCACCTGCGCGAGCAGGTCGTCGCGCTGGGAGCCGCTGAGCGGCTCGCGCGCCTGGCCGCCGAAGCGGGCCTTGGCGCGGGAGGAGACGAAGTCGGCGGCGCGGTTGATCGCCTCGATCGTGTTCGCGTACGACTCCTCGCCGGTCTCGCCCCAGGTGACGAGGCCGTGCTTGGCGAGGATCACGAAGCGGACGCCCTCGCCGCGCGCGGCGAGGCCGACCTGCTTGGCGAGCGTGAAGCCCGGGCGGATGTACGGGACCCAGACGGCCTCGTCGCCGAACACCTCGCGCACGAACTGCTCGCCGTTCTCCGCCCCGGCGAGCATGTTGATCGCGTCGGGGTGGGTGTGGTCGACCTCGGGGGCCGGCACGAAGGCGTGCAGCAGCGTCTCGATCGAGGAGCGCGGCATCTCCGGCGCGACCTGCGAGCGGGAGAGGTACGCGACCATCTCCTCGTCGCTCATCTCGTCGCGCTCGATCAGCGGCAGCACCTCGTCGAGGCGGATGCCGGTGAAGTTCTTCGCGCCCATCGTCGCGAGGTCGGAGCCGGAGCCCTTGACCCACAGCACCTCGACCTCGCGGCCGGTGTGGTCGGTCTCCGTGCTCTTCGACGACGTGTTGCCGCCGCCGTAGTTGGAGACCGCGCGGTTGGCGCCGAGCAGGTTGGAGCGGTAGACGAGCTCCTCGAGGCCGCCCTTCGGCGCCTTCGCGGTGTCGTACAGGCTCTCGGCGCGCGGCGCGACGGCCGCCGCCGTGGTCGTGTCAGTGGTCTGGCTCATGCGCCAAGTCCTCCCGTAATGGCACCGGCGCTTCGCTTGGAGCCGACTCGCTCCCACCAGTCGCCTTCGCGGAACGCGGCGACGGGGTCTGCCGCCGCGCCCTTGTCCTCACGCACCTTCGCGGTCAGCGGCCGCACGTCGGTGCGGAACGCGTCGAGCAGCAGCTCGTGGGCGCCGAGCACGTCGCCGGCCGCCTGGCGCTCGGCCAGCGCGTCGCGGTCGACGAGCAGCGCCTTCGCGAAGGCCTCCTGCAGGTTGACGACCGAGAGGATCATCCCCTCGATCTTGTTCTCGATGATGTGCGCCTGGTCGATCGTCAGGCGCGGCAGCTGCGGCGCAGCAGCCAGCTCCGTGTAGATCAGGAACAGCTCGAACGGGTTGACCGACCCGACGATCAGGTCGTCGTCCCCGTACTTGCGGTTGTTGAAGTGGAAGCCGCCGAGGCGGTCCTCGTCGCCGAGGAAGGCGACGATCTGCTCGATGTTGACGCCCTGGGCGTGGTGGCCGAGGTCGACGAGCACCTTCGCGTTGGGACCGAGCTTCTGGCAGGTCAGCAGCGAGCTGCCCCAGTCGGCGAGGTCGGTCGCGTAGAAGGCCGGCTCGTAGAGCTTGTACTCGACGAGCAGCTCCATCCCCTCGGGCATCGCCGCGTAGACCTCGGCGAGGCACTCGTGCAGGCGGCGGCGGCGCGCGACGAACGAGTCCTGGCCGGCGTAGTTGGTGCCGTCGGGCAGCCACAGCGAGACGCCGGTCGAGCCGACCTGCGTCGCGATCTCGATGCACTCGAGGCAGTGGTCGGTCGCCAGCCGGCGCACGGCCGGATCGGGGTTGACGAGCGAGCCGAGCTTGTAGCGCTGGTCGCCGAACAGGTTCGGGTTGACCGTCCCGATCTCCAGGCCCTTCGACGCCGCGTGCTCCTTCAGCGGCGCGTAGTCGTCGAGCTGATCCCACGGGATGTGGATCGCGACGAGCGGCGCGCTGCCGGTGAGGCGGTGGACCTCGGCGGCGTCGTCGAGCTTCTCGAACGGGTCGCTCGGGAGGCCCTCCGGCGGGTAGGAGCCGAAGCGCGTGCCGGCGTTCGCGTAGCCCCACGACGGCGTCTCGATGCGATGGTCGGCGAGGCGCCGCTCGATCGCCGAGACGTCCGCTCCGCGCGCCGTCAGGCGCTCGGCGAGCCGCTCGTAGTCGGTGCGGGTGGTGTCATCCATCAGGAGTTGGTTCCTTGGGTCGGTGCGAAGTCGGCGGCGACCGGTTCCAGCCCGGTCACGGAGAGGAAGCGCTGGTACAGCTCCTCGCAGGCGGCGCGGTCCTCGGAGGGCTCGTAGACGTCGGAGGAGAACGACGCCCCGACGATCTCGCGGATCTCCTCCAGCGAGTCGACCTTGCCCTGCGCCAGCGCCTGCGTCATCACGTTGCCCAGCGCCGTCGCCTCGATCGGGCCGGCGTGGACCGGGCGGTCGAGCACGTCCGCGGCGAGCTGGCAGAGCGTCGCGTTGCGCGAGCCGCCGCCGACGACGTGGACGACCTCGGCGCGGCGGCCGGCGACGCGCTCGATCCGCTCCAGCACGAGGCGGTACTTGCAGGCGAGCGATTCGAGCGCGCAGCGGATCGTCGCGCCGGCGTCGGCGGGGCGCGGCTGGCCGGAGCGCTCGCACAGCTCGGCGATCCGCGCCGGCATGTCGCCGGGGTGCAGCAGCTCGGGCGCGTCGGGGTCGATCAGCGGCCCGCCGACCGGCGTCGCCTGGGCCATTCTGTGGAGCGTGTCGTAGTCGTAGTCGACGCCCTCGCGCGCCCATTGGCGGCGGCACTCCTGCACGAGCCAGAGGCCCATCACGTTGCGCAGCAGGCGGATCGTGCCGGCGACGCCGCCCTCGTTGGTGAGGTTGTAGGAGCGCGCCTCCTCGGAGGTCACGGGCG
The DNA here is from genome assembly GCA_023405705.1 of Actinomycetes bacterium. The sequence continues at coordinate 12,843 of JAEXXR010000532.1, read as the reverse complement.
CGTCGAGCTCCATCCCCAGCAGCGACCAGGTGCCGCTGGAGAGGTAGGCGAAGTCCCTGCCCCTCGCGGGGACGGAGACGACGGCGGAGGCGGTGTCGTGGCCGCCGACGGCGATCACGTCGGGCGCCGGGTCGAGACCGGCGTCGCGCGCGATCTCCTCCCTCAGCGGCGCGAGCACCGTGCCGGCCTCGACCAGCGGCGGCAGCACCTGAGCGGGGATGCCGATCTGGATCGCCAGCTCGCGCGCCCAGTCGCCCGTGTGGACGTCGAGCAGCTGCGTCGTCGAGGCGGCGGTCTTCTCCCCCGCGAGCCGCCCGCTCAGCCAGTAGGCGAGCAGGTCGGGGATCGTCGCGAGCGCTCTGGCGGCGTCGAGCTGCGCGCTGCCCTTGTGCGCGGCGAGCTGGAAGATCGTGTTGAACGGCATGAACTGGATGCCGGTCGCGGCGTAGATCTCCTCGGCTCCGATCTCCTCCAGCACCCGCTCCATCACGCCGTCGGTGCGGTGGTCGCGGTAGTGGAAGGGGTTGCCGAGCATCTCGCCGTCGCGGTCGAGCAGCGCGTAGTCGCAGCCCCACGCGTCGACGGCGATCCCGTCGACCGGGCCGTCGGCCTTTCTGGCCGCCAGCGCGATCCCCGTGAGGATCTCCCGGTGGATGCCGAGCACGTCCCAGTGCAGCCCGCTGGGGAGCTGCACCGGGCCGTTGACGAAGCGGTGGATCTCCTCCAGCTTCACCCGCCCGCCGGCGAGCGTGCCGAGCTGGACGCGGCCCGACTCGGCGCCGAGGTCGACGGCGATGTAGCGAGCGAGGGCATGGGCGCTAGTCAAGATGGAACACCTCTTCGAGCACGACGAACGAGTCGTCGGGCCGCCCGCCGGCGAGTCTGGACATCTCCTGCTGCCAGCGGGTGTTGACGTCGGTTGCGGACATGCGCGCCTGCGCGGCCTCGAAGTCGTCGGCCTGGAGATAGCCGACGACGAGGCCGTCCGACTCGCGCAGGAACAGCGAGTAGTCGCTCCAGCCGGCGGCGCTGAGCGCCTCGCGCATCTCGGGCCACACGTTGCGGTGCGCTTCCTTGTACGCGTCGAGGTGCTCGACGCCGACGTTGAAGGTGAAGCAGACGCGCGCCACGCTCATCTCACCTCGGCGTAGTCGAGGCCGAGCAGCTTGGCGGTGTTGCGGACCTCGGCGGCGACGTGGCCGACGCCGAGCGCGACGTGGTGGGTCGGGCCCTCCTCGCACCAGCGCTCGAAGAAGTCCGCCGGCTTGGACGGGAAGACCAGCCGCGAGTTCGTGTTGCCGATGCGGAAGGTCGGGCCGGGGACCGACTCGCCCTCGCCGACGATCAGCTTCAGCCGGCCGTCGGCCGTCTGCGTGCAGCCGACGATCGTGATCGGGCCGAATCTGACCTTCTGCTCGACCGACAGGCCGGCGCCGCGCTTGCCGTGGAAGACCTTCAGGTTGCGCAGCGTCGGCTGCTCCTGGGCGATCGCGAGATGGCCGGGGCCGTCGTGGCCCATCAGGATGAAGTCCTCGTCGAAGTCGAGGCCGTAGAACTCCGTGTAGGAGCCGCCCGCGCCGAGGCGGTCGAGCAGCAGCTGCGCGATGTTCGTCTTGATGTCGGCCTCGCCGGCCGTCGGGATGCCCCGAGCGGTCAGGAGCGAGTTGCCGACGATCACGCCGGCCCCGAGCCGCTCGGACTCGTTGCCGTCGACGCCGCGGTAGTAGTAGGTCAGCGCGTCCAGCTCGAAGTCGGCGGCGAGCTTGTCGAGCCCGACGGCGACGCGTGCGGACCAGTCGACCTGCTCCTGCTCGATCGGCGCGGCGATCGGGTCGGTCGAGGCGTCCGCGAACGCGAACATCTCGCGGATCTCCGCCTCCTTCGCCTTGCGCTCCTCCTCCGTGACGGCCGCGACGCGGGCGCCGAGGTCGTCGATCTCCAGCACCTCGACGTGGGCGCCGAGCTGGCCGTGGACCGTCGTGAAGTCGGTGTACATGTCGAGCATGCCGGCGTAGGCGTGCCCCATGAAGCCGATGCGCGAGCGGCGCAGCGCGCGGGCCGCGCCGGCGGCGCGGACCCATGCGCCGATCTTCGCCCAGGCGCGCTCGTCGTCGTCGATCGTGCCGGCGACGGTGTCGTACGGGATGCCGGAGCGGACGCAGGCGCCCGCGATCTCCGGGACGCAGCAGGCGGCGCAGTTGGCCAGCCACTCGCCCGTGTCGGTGTGCTCGTAGTCGAGCGTTCTCGTCGGCTGCAGGCCGAGCAGGACGACCGGCACGCCGGCCTCCTGGAGCGCCGGGATGACGACGCTGGAGGTCGCGTACGTGACGGCGTGGCAGAGCACGAGGTCGACCTGGTTCTGCGCGAACAGGTCGCCGGCGGCGCGGCCGCCCTGGGCGGAGTCGACCAGGCCCGCGCTGACCACGTCCGCGCCGAGCTCGCGCACACGCTCCTCAACGCGCGCCTGGTAGCCCTCGCACCGCTCCTTGAGGCCGTCGAACTGCGGCCAATACGCTTCGAGGCCGATGCCGAAGACCCCGACCCGCGCACGCTGCGCGGGTCGGGACTCCGTCACGACCGTGGTGTTGTCAACGGTCGTGGACGACATCAGAAGTCGAAGTCGTCGATGTTCTCTCTGGTGAACTCGGTCGGCGGGCCGAGGACGATCTCGCCGTTGGCGAGGATCTCTCTCTCGCCGAGGCGACCGGCCTCGAATCTCTCGCCCTCCGCGCCGGTGATGATGCCCGAGGCGAGCGCCGCGGCGGCCATGCCGCCGAGGTAGCCGACGTCCTTCGGGTTCCACAGCGCGAAGACCGGCGAGGTGCCGTCCTTGACGAACTTGCGCATCTGGTTCGGCGTGCCGAGACCGGTGACCGCGACTCTGCCCTTCTTCGGGGAGGTCGACAGGTACCGCGCGGCGGCGGCGATGCCGACCGTCGTCGGGGCGACGATCGCTCTCAGGTTCGGGTAGGCCGACAGCAGGCCCTGCGTCTCCTGGAACGACTTCTGGTCGTCGTCGTCGCCGTAGGCGACCTTGACCAGTCTCAGACCCTCGTACTCAGGCGTGGCCAGTCTCTCTCTGAGGACTCTGATCCAGGCGTTCTGGTTGGTCGCGTTGGCCGTGGCCGACAGGACCGCTATCTCGCCTCTGCCGCCCGGGACGACCTGCTTGGACATTCTCGCGAGCACCTCGCCGATGCCCTCGGTCGTCGCCTGGTTGATGAAGATCTGACGCGCGTCGGGGGCCGCGTCGGAGTCCTGCGTGACGACTCTGATGTCTCTCGACATCGCCTGCTTCAGCACCGGCGCGACCGCGTTCGGGTCGTTGGCCGCCAGGATGATGGCATCCGGCTGCTTCTGGATCGCCGACTGCAGCAGCGGGACCTGCGAGGAGGCGCCGGCGTCGGTCGGACCCTCGATCGTCGCCTCGCCGCCCAGCTCTCTGAACGCCTCGACGGTGCCGCTGTCCTCCAGCTCCTCGTACGGGTTGCCGAGCTGCTTGGGCATGACGATGGCCTTCAGGCCTCTCTTGTACTCCCCGTCGGGGTTCGCAGCCTCACCACCGCCACTGGTCGTCGCTGCGGCTCCACCGCCGCTCGCCGTGGTCTCGGTGTCGTCCTTGGTGTCGCCGCACGCGGCGACGACCATCGCGAGCACGACTGCCAGAACGGCAGCCCACAGCGCGCGCGACCGATGGAACGAATTCATCGATCCTCCTCCTTGCGGGGCGTGGTCGTGGTGGTCGCTGCACGCGCCGCCCCGGGGGCGCGAGAGCGCGTTGCGCGGGCACGGGCCTCCCGTGCGCGCACGACGAGATTGGGACCGAGCACCGAGACCACGAGCAGGGTTCCGGTGACGATCTGGATCCAGTACGACGAGACGCCGTCTGCCAGCAGCAGCGCCTTCTGGATCGCTCCGAGCAAGATCACGGCGAGGATCACGCCGAACAGCGAGCCCTTGCCGCCGAAGATGGAGACGCCGCCGAGCAGCACCGCCGCGACGACGGTCAGCTCCAGGCCGACGCCGACGTTCGCCGCCGCCGTCGAGTTGCGCAGCGTCATCACGATGCCGGCCAGCGCGGCGACCATGCCGGCGAGCACGAACAGGCTCATCTTGACGCGCTTGACGCGGATGCCGGTGAAGCGGGACGCCTCCTCGTTGGCGCCGATCGCGTAGATCGAGCGGCCGTACGGGGTGGCGTGCAGCGCCACCGCGAAGGCGATCGCGAGGATCACGAATATGACCATCACGTTCGGGAACCAGCCGCCGCCGATCGTGCCGAACGCTCTCTCGGTCCAGGCCGACGGGAACGAGGTGACCGACTCGTCGCCGAGGATCACGAGCGCGAGGCCGCGGTAGAGGCCGAGCGTTCCGATCGTCACCGCCAGCGACGGCAGCCCCAGCTGCGTCACGAGGAAGCCGTTGACCGCGCCGCAGACCGCGCCGAGCACGATGCAGAGCGGCATGATGATCTCCAGCGGCAGGCCGGCGTTCCACAGCTCGCCCATGAAGGCGCTGGAGAGGCCGAGCACCGAGGCGACCGACAGGTCGATCTCGCCCGTGATGACGACGAGCGTCATCGGCAGCGCGATCAGCGCCACCTCGATCATGTCGAACGAGCCGGTGGTGAACGAGGCGGCCGTGAAGAACTTGTCCGAGAGGCCGGAGCCGACGATCAGCACGACGACCAGGAGCGCGACGATCAGCGTCTCCCAGCGGACCAGCATCGCGGCGTTGAAGCTGCCGCCGGAGGGGCCGCCGGCCGGCGGGACCGGCTTGGAGCCGGCGGCGTTGGGGGTGGTGGTGGCGAGCTCAGGCACGGCGTGCGCTCCGCTGTCGGAGGGCCGCGTCGAGCCGCAGCCCGACGAGCCGGTCGAAGGCGATCGCGGCGATCAGCAGCGCGCCGACGGCGGCCTGCTGCCAGAACGAGTCGATTCGCAGCACGATCAGGGACGAGGTGATGCAGCCCAGCAGGACCGCGCCGATCGCGGCGCCGTAGACCGAGCCGACGCCGCCGTTGATCGCGACGCCGCCGACGACGGCGGCCGAGATCACGGTCAGCTCGTAGCCGGTGCCGGCGGTCGCGTCGACGGTGCCGAAGCGGGCGGCGTAGAGGGCGCCGCCGAGGCCGGCGAGCGCGCCGCAGGCGACGAAGGCGGCGACGACGCGGCGGTCGACGCGGATGCCGGCGAGCTTCGCGGCGGCCTCGTTTGAGCCGATCGCGTACAGCTCGCGGCCGCTGCGGTAGTTGGCGAGGTACAGGCCGACGATCAGGACGACCACGAAGGCGATCAGGAAGATCGTCGGGATCCCGGCGACGGTGCCGGTGCCGATGTTGAGGAACGAGTCCGGCAGCGTCTCCGCGTTGATCTGGCGGCCGTCGGTGTAGACGAACGCGATCCCGCGGAAGACGTACATCGTGCCGAGCGTCACGACGAGCGCCGGCACTCTGCCGAAGGTCGTCAGGACGCCGTTGAGCGCGCCGCAGGCGGCGCCCATCAGCACGCACAGCACGATCGCGACGACGATCGGCGTGTTGTGGTTGGAGAGCAGGTCGCCGCAGAAGAAGGCGGTGAGACCGAGGACCGAGCCGACCGACAGGTCGATGTTTCTGGTCAGGATGACCATCGTCTGGCCCGCGGCGATGATCGCGATGATCGACGCGTTGCGGGCGAGGTCCTTGAGCGAGTCGAACTCGATGAAGCGCGGCTCGAGGATCGCCGTGACGGCGATCAGCAGCAGCAGGGCCATGACGATGCCCAGCTCGCGCATGCGGAAGACCATCTCGGTGAGGCGCCGTGCGCGCTCCCCCTGAGCGGTTCTGTCTATGGCGACGTCGGCAGTGCTCATGCCGCCAGCTCCTCCTTCTGTCCTGTCGCGGCGCGCATGATGCGCTCCTCGTCGGCCTCCTCGCGGGTGAACTCGCCGGTGAGGCGGCCCTCGTGCATGACGAGGACGCGGTCGGCCATGCCGAGCACCTCCGGCAGCTCCGAGGAGATCATCAGCACCGCGAGGCCTCTGGAGGCGAGCTCCGAGATCAGGCGGTGGACCTCGGCCTTGGTGCCGACGTCGATGCCGCGGGTCGGCTCGTCGATGATCAGCAGTCTCGGCTGGGTCGCGAGCCACTTCGCCAGCACGACCTTCTGCTGGTTGCCGCCCGAGAGCGTGCCGACGGTGTCGTCGAGGCGGTGGTACTTGAGCTGCAGGCGGGTCGCCCACTCGCTCGCCAGCGCCTTCTCTCTCGCGGCGCGGACGATGCCGGCGGGCGCGAGCGAGCGCGTCCGCGTCATCGTCGCGTTGCGCGCGATCGAGAGGTCCATCACGAGGCCCTGCTGACGACGGTCCTCGGGGACGAAGCCGATGCCGGCGCGCATCGCCGCGGTCGGCTTCGCGTTCGGGAGCCTTCTGCCGTTGACCTCGGCGTGGCCGCCGTCGGCTCTGTCGATCCCGAAGATCGCGCGGGCGACCTCGGAGCGACCGGCGCCGACGAGGCCCGACAGCGCGACGATCTCGCCGGCCTTGACCTCGAAGGAGACGTCGAAGAAGACGCCCTCGCGCGTGAGCCGCTCGACTTTCAGGACCGGCTTGCCGATCTCCGACTCGACCTTCGGGAACAGCTGGTCGATGTCGCGGCCGACCATCCAGCGCACGAGGTCGTCGTTGGTCTTGCCCTCGAGGTCGCCGTTGTAGGTGACGGCGCCGTCGCGCATGACCGTGACGTGGTCGCAGATCGCGAAGATCTCCTCGAGGCGGTGCGAGATGAACATGACCGCCGCGCCCTGCTCTCTGAGCGTGCGCGTGACGCGGAAGAGGCGCTCGACCTCGGTGCCCGAGAGGGCGGCGGTCGGCTCGTCCATGATCAGGACGCGCGCCTCGAACGACAGCGCCTTCGCGATCTCGACCAGCTGCTGGTCGGCGATCGAGAGGCCGCGGACCGGGCGGTCGGGCTCGATCGCGACGCCCAGCTGCCTGAACAGCTCCGCGGTCTTGTCGTGCAGGTCCTTCTTGTCGATCCGCTTGCCGGCCGAGAGCGGCTGGCGGCCCATGAAGACGTTCTCGGCGACCGACAGGTCGGGGAAGAGCGTCGGCTCCTGGTAGATGATCGCGATGCCGGCGTTGCGCGCGTCGACCGGCCCGTGGAAGCTCACGGGCTCACCGTCGACCAGGACCGTCCCGGCGTCGGGCCGGTAGACGCCGGCGAGCGTCTTCACCAGCGTCGACTTGCCGGCGCCGTTCTCGCCGAGCAGGGCGCGCACGTGGCCGCCGTACAGCTCGAGCGACGCGTCGCGCAGCGCGTGGACGGCGCCGAACGACTTGCTGGCGTTCTGCAGCGCCAGCCGCGGCGCCGCGGATTCGGTTTCCTTGCTCATACCTCGCTCCCGTTGCGTCCGGCGCGGTCGGTGACCCGCCGGACGTCGACCCCGCTGGCGCTGGTGCGCAGCGCGGCGAGGTCGTCGTTCGAAGCCTCGGCGACCAGCACGCTGGCGAGCTGGTCGACGCTCGTGATCGCGGCCAGGCCGCGCGTGTGCAGCTTGCCGCCGTCGATCAGCAGGACGGGCTCCTCTGCCCGGCTGATCATGGCGCGCTTGACCTCCGCCTCCAGCGGGTCGGCGTCGGTCAGGGTGCCGTCGCGGGAGAGCCCCTTGACGGACAGGAAGACCTTGTCGGCGAAGTGCTCCTGGACCGTGCGGACGGCGTGCGGGCCGACGAACGAGCGCGTCAGTCTGCGCATCGAGCCGCCGATGCCGATCAGCTCGACGTTCGCCTGGTCGGCCTGGCCGACCAGCTCCATCACGGGGACCGAGTTGGTCACGAGCGTGACGGGGACGCGCGCGGCGACGATCGCCTGCGCGGCGTGCCAGCAGGTCGAGGAGGAGTCGACGTAGATCGTCTCGTGCGGCGCCACCATCGCGGCGGCGGCCTGGCCGAGGCGGATCTTGAGGGCTGCGTCGACGCCCAGGCGGTGCTGGAAGGAGTCCTCGTGGGCGGCGACCGACGGCAGCACGGCGCCGCCGTGGGTGCGGCGGACGAGGCCCTGGCGCTCGAGCTCGGCGAGGTCGCGGCGGGCCGTCATCGACGAGACGCCGAACTGCTCCTCCAGCGCCGCGACGGTCACCTCGCCGTCCCGGTGGAGCTGGTCGAGGATCTCCCGCCGCCGTGTGACCGCCATCACAGGCCGTGTGCTTGTTTGTTCGTTTGCAGCCATCTCTCTGTCCAAATGGACAATAGCGATCAGAGCACAGAACATATCCGCACGTCAAGTCGAGTAAGGTGCGTCACAGTTCGAGACCTGACACCCGGCCATGGGCGCCGATCGCGGACGCGCCGGGCCGGTGCGGCGGACCCCTGCGCGGGGCACGTTTCGTGCATCCGGCGAGCAGGCGCGATATGGTCCGACCAATTCCCGTCGAGGAGCCGTCCGTGCGTATCGCGCTGTTCATCACCTGCTTCAACGACACGCTCTTTCCCCGCACCGGTCAGGCGGTGGTCAGACTCCTGGAGCGACTCGGTCACGAGGTGGTATTCCCCCTCGAGCAGACCTGCTGCGGCCAGATGCACTTCAACTCGGGGTACCACGACGAGGCGCTGCCGCTGATCCGCCGCTTCGCCCGCGTCTTCAGGGACGAGCAGCTGATCGTCTCCCCCTCCGGCTCGTGCGTCGCGATGGTCCGCGACCACTACCCGCGCGTCGCACGCGAGCAGGGCGACGCCGAGCTGGTCGCCCAGGTCGACGCACTCGCCGCGCGCACCTTCGAGCTGAGCGAGCTGCTCGTCGACGTGCTGAGAGTCGACGACGTCGGCGCCTACTATCCGCACCGCGTCACCTACCACCCCAGCTGCCACGCGCTGCGGATGCTGCACGTGGACGACAAGCCGCTGAAGCTGCTGCGCGCGGTGCGCGGGATCGACCTCGTCGAGCTGCCGCAGGCCGAGCAGTGCTGCGGCTTCGGCGGCACCTTCGCGGTCAAGAACTCAGACACCTCGATCGCGATGCTGAGCGACAAGCTGAGATCGGTCCTCGACACCGGCGCCGAGGTCTGCACCGCCGCCGACAACTCCTGCCTGATGCACATCGGCGGCGGCCTCTCGCGCCAGCGCGCGGGCGTCGGCGCCGTCCACCTCGCCGAGATCCTCGCCTCGACCGAGGCCGATCCCGCCGAGCCGCCGGGGTACGAGCAGCCGGCCGGCCACGCCCCGACGATCACGGTGACCGCGGAACCGCTCGGCCTGCGGCCTCGGGTTCCGGGCGACGGCGCGGAGGCTCGGTCATGAGCGGCGTCGCCTGGCCGGAGACGCCGGCCTTCCCGCTCGCCGCCAAGCCGGCGCTCGCCGATGCGCAGCTGCGTCGCAACCTCGGTCGCGCGACCTCGACGATCCGCGGCAAGCGCGCGCTCGTCGTCGAGGAGATGCCCGACTGGGAGCAGCTGCGCGAGGCCGGGCGGACGCTGAAGGAGCGCACCCTGCGCCACCTCGACGAGCACCTGCTGGCGCTGGAGGCGTCGGTGCAGGCGCGCGGCGGCCACGTCCACTGGGCGCGCGACGGCGCCGAGGCGAACGCGATCGTCACCAGGCTCGTGCAGTCGAAGGGCGTCAGGGACGTCGTCAAGGTCAAGTCGATGGCGACCGTCGAGATCGAGCTGAACGAGGCGCTCGAGGCGGCCGGCATCGAGGCGCTGGAGACCGACCTCGCAGAGCTGATCGTCCAGCTCGGCAGAGACCGGCCGTCGCACATCCTCGTGCCGGCGATCCACCGCAACCGCGCCGAGATCCGCGACATCTTCCGCCGCACGATCGGCCCCGACGACCTGACCGACGAGCCGGCCGTGCTGGCCGAGGCCGCCCGTCGCTTCCTGCGCGCCAGATTCCTGTCGGCGAGAGTCGGGATCAGCGGCGCCAACTTCGCCGTCGCGGAGACCGGCGCGATCGCGGTGCTGGAGTCCGAGGGCAACGGCCGCATGTGCACGACGCTGCCGGAGACGCTGATCACCGTCTGCGGGATCGAGAAGCTCGTGCCGAGGTGGCAGGACCTGGAGGTCTTCCTCCAGCTCCTCCCCCGCTCCTCGACCGCCGAGCGGATGAACCCGTACACGACGTTGTGGGCCGGCGCGCGCGACGACGACGGGCCGAGAGAGTTCCACCTCGTCCTGCTCGACAACGGCCGCACCGACTCGCTCGGCGACGAGCTGGCGCGCCAGACGCTGGCGTGCATCCGCTGCTCGGCCTGCCTCAACGTCTGCCCCGTCTACGAGCGCACCGGCGGCCACGCCTACGGCTCGGTCTATCCCGGCCCGATCGGCGCGATCCTCTCGCCGCAGCTGGCGGGGATGAGAGCGGCCGGCTCGCTGCCGTTCGCCTCCTCGCTGTGCGGCGCCTGCTACGAGGTCTGCCCGGTCAAGATCGACATACCGACCGTGCTCGTCCACCTGCGCAACCGCTCCAACAAGGAGAGAGCTGCGGCCTCTCTGAAGGGCAAGCTCGACCCGGAGAAGCTGGCGCTGCAGGCCGTCGCGAAGGGCTTCGCGACGCGCGGCCGCTACGAGCGGCTGCAGAAGCTCGGCCGCCGCGGCCAGTGGCCGGTCGCGCGCAAGGGCAAGATCGAAAGGCTCCCCGGCGAGCTGGGCGGCTGGACGAAGGCGCGCGACCTGATGCCGATCCCGAGACAGACCTTCCGCGAGTGGTGGCTGGAGCGGGAGGCGGCGCGATGAGCGCCCTGCCCGATCCCGCCAAGGAGGCGATCCTCGCGCGCATCCGCGGCGCGCTGAGGGACGTGCCGGCGAGCGAGTCGAGCGCCGACGTCGCCGTCGTGCGCGACTACCGCCGCAGCGGCGAGCTGGAGGGCGACGCGCTCGCCGAGCTGTTCGCCGAGCGCTGCGCCGACTACCGCGCCGACGTCCGCCTCGTCACCGCTCAGCAGCTGCCGGCCGCGATCGCGGCCGCGCTGGAGCGCCGCGGCGCCAGACGCCTCGCGATCCCCGCCGACCTCCCGGCCGCGTGGCGCGTCGAGGGCGTCGAGTGGGTCGAAGACGGCCCGGCCGGCGCCGGCGCGACCGGCGCCGGCCCCCTCTCCCACGAGCAGATCAGCGAGACCGACGGCGTCCTCACCGGCTGCGCGGTCGCGATCGCCGAGACGGGCGTGATCGTGCTCGACGGCGACGCCGCCCAGGGCCGCCGCGCCCTGACGCTGCTGCCCGACTACCACCTCTGCGTCGTCGCGCGCGAGCGGATCGTCGAGGTCGTCCCCGAGGCGGTCGACGCGCTCCACGCCGCCGCGACCGCCGGCCGCCCGATGACCTGGATCGCCGGCCCCTCGGCGACCTCCGACATCGAGTTCAACCGCGTCGAGGGCGTCCACGGCCCCCGCACCCTCGACGTCCTCGTCGTCGGCTGACCCACCGCGTCCACGAGCTGCGTAAGTCTGTAGCCCCTATAGGGCCGCAGATTGACGCAGCTCGCTGCGCGCTACGCGCCCGGCGCGGCCTTCGGCGTCTTGACGGCGAGGCGGCCCTCGACGCCCCAGCGGCCGTCGGCGACCTCGTCGACGATCAGCCAGACGCGGGCCTCGGGGTTGATCGCCTTGACGGCGGCGGTGCCGTCGGCGACGAGCGCCTCGACGGCGGCGTCCTCGATCCCGCCGGCGATGATCGCGAATCTGATCACCACGAGCGGGAGCGCGGGCGCGGCGCCGGCGACGAAGGCCGGGTGCTCGTGGACGAACCACCAGACGTTGGCGCGCGCCCGCGGCGTGTCCTCCAGGCCGCGGTGGCGCAGCAGCATGCCGGTGAGCGCGTCGGTCAGCGGGCCGAGCGTGTCGCCCGGCAGCGCGCCGTGCGAGAGCGTCAGGTCAGCCTTCGGCATCGGTCGTGGTCCCCCGGAGCGGAAGCGAGGCGCTCAGCCGACTCTGACGACGTGCATCGTGCGCGTGCCGGACGGCGTCTGGACCTTGACGTCCTCTCCGGCCTGCGCGCCGACGAGCGCTCTGGCGACGGGCGACTCGATCGAGAGCTTGCCCTCTCTCGCGCTCGCCTCGGCGGCGCCGACGAGCGTGTACGTGGCGGTCTTGCCGCTCTTCTCGTCGCGCACCTCGACGGTGGCGCCGAAGGCGACGACGCTGGCGTCTGCCGAGGCGGCCGAGACGACGATCGCGCCACGCTCGCGGTCCTGCAGCTTGAGGATGCGCGTCTCCAGGTGGGCCTGGTCTTCCTTCGCCGCGTGGTACTCGGCGTTCTCCTTGAGGTCTCCCCACTCGCGCGCGGTCCGGATCCGCTCCGCCACCTCGCGACGGGCGACCGTCTCGAGGTGGTTCAGCTCGGCGCGCAGCGCATCGAGGCCCTCTTGGGTGATGGCGTAGCCGTCTGTCATCGCGACAGTGTCGCAGCTCACCCGTCGTGCGACTTCAAGGACCGGCGCGCCAGCTTCTCCGATCCCACGACGTTCGGCCCCTTCTCCCACGGCCGTCCGCGATCTAAGATCGGGCGGCTCGTCACCAGAGGAGGACCGGGCCGTGTTGACCTTGCAGGACCTGCTCGACCGTCGCGAGCTCGGGCTGGCCGTCGACGTCTCAGACGCCGCCGCGCTCGCGCGCCCGGTCGTCGGCGCCTACGTCGCGGAGGCCGCCGAGCCGGCCGCGCAGGTGCCCGCCGGCTGGATCGTGCTGACGACCGGCCTCTGCCTCGGCGACGTGCGCGCCCAGCGGCGCTTCGTCGCCGACGCCCACCGCGCCGGCCTCGCCGCGATCGGCGTCGCGCTCGGACCCGTCTTCGGCGCGCTGCCGGAGGCGATGCGGACGGAGGCGCGCCGCCACGGCATCCCGCTGTTCAGCGTCCCGGCGCCCGGCCTCTTCCG
>JAEXXR010000183.1 GCA_023405705.1 Actinomycetes bacterium | reverse complement strand
GGGCAGGAGAGCGTCGTCATCGGTCGTCCACGTGGTCGCGCATGGTCACATCAAGTCTCCCTGGGAGACGGGCGGGGTTGACAGCCGCCGCTCTCCTCCGGCACGATTCATTATAACATCCTATCGTCATCCTCTTAGGGCGCCGAACTGGGCGGCACCGAGAGGCGACCGAGAACGGGAGGACAGTTGAGAGCACGTCGATATCTCGCACTGCTGGCCCTGGCGATCTGCGCGATCGTCCTGGCGGCCTGCGGTGGGAGCGACAACGACGACGGCGGTGCGAGCACCTCCGCCGGCGGCGACAGCGGCGGTCAGGTCGAGATCTCGTTCCTGACCCACTGGGCGCCCGAGACGGCCGCGGCGCTCGAGAGAGTCACCGCCGCGTACGAGGCGGACCACCCGAACGTCAGAATCGACGTCCGCGCGGTGCCGTTCGCCGACCTGCTGACGACTCTGCGCTCGCAGGCCGGCAGCGACGACGGCCCGACGATGGCGTCGATCTACGACCTGTGGCTGCCGGAGCTGGTGCGCGACGGCGTGCTCAGCAGAGCGCCCGAGGCGAACGCGACCGAGGTCGACGGCGAGTGGCCGGAGAACCTCGCGAGCGCCGCGAGCGTCGAGGGCGGCGTCTACGGCTACCCGAACGAGGTCGACCTCTACGCGCTGAACTGGAACAAGAGGCTGTTCAGAGAGGCCGGCATCGGCGGTCCCCCGAGAACGTGGGACGAGCTGGTCGCGACCGCGCAGAGACTGACGAAGAAGGACGGCGACCGCATCACGCAGCAGGGCTTCGGCCTGATCAGCTCGTGGGCGGCCGGCACGGTCCACCCGTGGACCTCGCTGCTCTACTCCAACGGCGGCGAGCTGATCGACGCCGACGGCAGAGCCGCGCTGGACTCGCCGCAGGCCGGCGAGACCTTCGAGCTGGTCGACGAGCTGGCCAACGGCGCGAAGGTGTCGAGCGCGCAGATGAGCACCGCCGACGCCAACACGACCGGCCCCTACCTGGAGAACTTCGTCTCCGGCAAGACCGGCATGATCATCATGGCCAACTGGTGGGAGTCGGCGCTGAGAGCCGGCATGAGAGACGGCTTCGCCGACGTCGGCACCGCGCCGATCCCGGTGGGCCCCTCCGGTGACGGGCCCAGCTCGGTCTCCTACTCGTGGCTGACGGTCGTCAACGGCAAGGCCAGCGCCGAGCAGCAGGCCGCGGCGTGGGAGTTCCTCGCCTACCTCAACTCGCCCGAGTCGGGCAGAGAGGGCGCCTCCGCGATGGCGGCGCTGCTGCAGTCGATGGGCATCCTGCCGTCGCGCACCTCCGACCTGGAGGCGTACAGAGGCGATCTGTCGCGTGAGTTCCTGAAGGCGTACGTCGAGGAGCTGCCGAACGCGAAGCCGTTCCCGATCGTGCTCGGCGGACAGGAGTTCACCGAGGCGCTGCAGAGAAACCTGGAGGCCCTGCAGGCCGGCCAGATGAGCGCCTCCGACGCACAGGAGCGCTCGCAGCAGGACGCGGAGTCGGTCCTGGAGACCGCCGCCGGATGACCCACGCGCGCGCGGCGGGGAGGCCCGTCCCCGCCGCGCCGCACCGCTTCGCCTGAAACGAGCACCACACCATGCGCATCTCGCGACAGAACTGGTGGGCCGCAGGGTTCCTGGCCCCGAGCGTCGGCCTGATCGGCGTCTTCATCCTGATCCCGATCCTGCTGACGGTCTGGCTCTCCCTGCACAGATGGTCGACGGCGACCCCCTTCGGCGACGCCGAGTGGGTCGGCCTCAGAAACTTCGAGTCGCTGTTCGGCTCAGATCTCGTCGGCCGCGACTTCCGCCAGGCGCTCCGCAACACGTTCGTCTACGCCGGCGCGTCGATCGCGCTGCTGATCCCGCTGTCGATCCTCTTCGGCCTGATCATCCACCGCGCCGCGGTGCGCGGGACGACGCTGCTGCGGACGATCCTGTTCGCGACCTACACCGTCCCGATGATCGCGGTGGCGATCGTCTGGTCCAAGCTCTACTCGCCGACCGAGGGGCCGCTCAACCAGGCGCTCGGCTGGTTCGGCATCAGCCCGCAGCCGTGGCTGTCGGACACCGGCACCGCGCTCTTCTCGCTCGTGCTGCTGAACGTCTGGCAGCAGCTTGGCTACTTCACCGTGCTGGTCGTCGCGGGCCTCACGCAGATCCCCGCCTCCGTCTACGAGGCGGCCGCGCTCGACGGCGCCCGCAACGTCAAGCTGCTCTTCCGCATCACGATCCCGCTGCTGCGGCGCACGCTGCTGTTCTGCGTCGTGATCGCGCTGATCAACGCGATCCAGGTCTTCGAGCCGGTCGCGACGATCACCCAGGGCGGACCGGTCGGCTCGACCAACGTCCTGACCTACCACATCCGCCAGGTTGGAATCGAGCGCTCGCAGGGCGGGCTCGCCTCCGCGATGGCCGTCACGCTGCTGCTCGCGCTGGCCGTCGTCGTGACGCTCGTGTTCGCGCTGGCGCGGAAGGGGGACGACCGGTGAGCCGCTTCACGCGCCGCGCCGCGCTGCTGAGCCTGATGCTGGTCGCGTCGGTGATCACGGCCTTCCCGATCCTGTGGATGGTCCTCACCTCGCTGAAGACGCCGGAGGACTCGCTCGCTATCCCGCCCGTGTGGGTGCCGGGCGAACCGACGACCGACGCCTACTCGAGAGTGTCCGACGTCATCGACGTCGGCCAGAGCTTCGTCAACTCGGCGCTGATCGCCGGCGTCACGACGGCCGGCATCCTGCTGACCTCGCTGCTGGCTGGCTACGTCTTCGCCAAGTACCGCTTCCGCGGTCGCGACGTGCTCTTCTCGGTGCTGATCGCGACGATGTTCCTGCCGCCGATCGTGACGCTGATCCCGCTCTTCCGGATCGTCTCCCAGCTCGGCTGGGACGCGAGCCTGATCGGCGTGATCGTGCCGAACCTCGCCAACGCCTTCGGCATCTTCCTGATGCGCCAGTTCATCCAGGGCGTGCCCGACGAGCTGATCGAGGCGGCGCGGCTGGACGGCGCGAGCGAGCTGCGGATCGTCTTCCGCATCGTCGCGCCGCAGGTGATGCCGGCGCTGGCGGCGCTGACGCTGTTCGCCTTCGTCTACCACTGGAACTCGTACCTGTGGCCGCTGACGGTCCTGCAGGGCAACGAGGAGGCGGCGCCGATCGTGATCTCGCTCGCGCGCCTGCTGACCTACACCGGCTCGGCGGCGAACACGCCGCAGGTGATGGCCGGCGCGACGCTCGCCGTGCTGCCGCCGCTGATCCTGTTCGTGATCCTCCAGCGGTTCTTCGTCAACACGATGTCGCGCTCGGGGATGACGGGCTAGTGGGTGCCGTGTTGGGAATCGACCTCGGCGGCACGCGGCTGCGGGCCGCGTGGACGACCGCCGCGAGAGCGGCGC
>JAEXXR010000451.1 GCA_023405705.1 Actinomycetes bacterium | reverse complement strand
TCGAGCGGGAGCCCCTGCGCTCCGCCCAACTGCGTCAGCAGATCGGTCAGCGGTCTGAGCGTGTCCCCGGTCGGGGCTCTCCCGCCGAGGTTCGTCAGCTGCTGGATCAGTGCGGTGAGCTGGTTCTGCTGGCTGCTTCCGAGCAGGCTGCCCAGCAGATCTCCGACGTTGCCGAGCAGGTCGTCGAGCAGCCCGCGAGTCTGGTACTCGGCGGGTGACGGCGCCTGGGCTGCCGCGATCGCCGGAGGGGCGATCGCCGACGTGGCGAGCACGGCGATGGACACGCCCGCGGCCGAGCGTGGGAAACGTAACATCCGGGAACCTCCCAATCCCCAGCCTCAAAGGCCAGCGGATGATCGTATGAACCGTTACCCGTCGATCATCGACCAGGTAAACAGTTGCTTGATGGTCAGGGCTTCCTGACTGACCCCGAGTATGCCCGCGGACCGCGAGTGCACCGCTTTTTGTGCAGGATGATGGAGCTTCCGCCACGAAAAACGGCGGCCAATGGCCGCCGTCTGGCGCGTCGGAACTACTCTTTCCGGAGCGACGGTCCGGAGCGTGACCTGCTCAGCCGCCGGCGACCGCCGGCAGGATCGTCACCTCGTCGCCGTCGGAGACGGCGGTGTCGAGGCCCTGCAGGAAGCGGATGTCCTCGCCGCCGATGTAGACGTTGACGAAGCGGCGCAGGCCGCCGTCGTCCGCGATCCGCTCGCGCAGCTCGCCGAATTGGACGTAGAGCGCGTCGAGCACCTCGCCGACGGTGCCGCCGTCGACCGACGCGGTCGACGCGCCGCCGGTGGCGGCGCGCAGCTGCGTCGGGATCTTGACCGTGACGGCCATCAGACCGCGGCCCCCGCCGGCAGGTCGACCTTGTCCTCGAACGACTCGTACTTCGCGTCGATCTCGTAGGCCTCGAAGGTGCCGCGCACGACGTCGAGCGTCTTGAGGCCCTCGCCGGTGATGATCGCGACGACTCTCTCACCCGGGTCGATGTCGCCACGCTCGGCGAGCTTCTTCAGCACCGCGGTCGTGACGCCGCCGGCCGTCTCGGTGAAGATGCCGGTCGTCTCGGCCAGCAGCTTGATGCCCTGGCGGATCTCGTCGTCGGTGACGGCGTCGATGCCGCCGCCGCTCTTGCGCGCCAGCTCGACGGCGTAGGGGCCGTCGGCCGGGTTGCCGATCGCGAGCGACTTGGCGATCGTGTCCGGCTTGACCGGGCGGCAGATGTCGGTGCCCTCCGCGAAGGCGGTCGCGACCGGCGAGCAGCCGGTGGCCTGGGCGCCGTTCATCGTCGGCACGGTCCCTCTCACGAGGCCCAGCTCGATCCACTCCTCGAAGCCCTTCGCGATCTTCGTGAAGAGCGAGCCGGAGGCGATCGGCCCGACGATCCGGTCCGGGACGGCCCAGCCGAGCTGCTCGGCGATCTCGAACGCGATCGTCTTGGAGCCCTCGGCGTAGTACGGGCGCATGTTGATGTTCACGAACGCCCAGTCGTGCTCGCCCGCGACCTCGGTGCAGAGGCGGTTGACGTCGTCGTAGTTGCCTCTGACGGCGACGAGGTTGGTGCCGTAGACGCCGGTCGCGAGGATCTTCTGCTCCTCGAGGTCGGCCGGGATGAAGACGTAGGACTCCAGCCCCGCGGCCGCGGCGTGGGCGGCGACGGCGTTGGCGAGGTTGCCGGTCGAGGCGCACGCGACGACCTGGTAGCCGAGCTCCTTCGCCCGCGCCAGCGCGACGGCGACGACGCGGTCCTTGAAGGAGTGCGTGGGGTTCGCGGCGTCGTTCTTGATCCACACCTCGCGCAGGCCGAGGCGCTCGGCGAGCCGGTCGGCGCGCAGCAGCGGCGTCCAGCCGGCCGGCAGCAGCCCTCTCGGGGCGCCGTTCACCAGCGGCAGGAAGTCGCGGTAGCGCCACAACGAGTGCGGGCCGGCCTGTATGCGGCGGCGCAGCTCCTCGGCGTCGGTCTCGGCGTGGGGCGCGTAGGCGACCTCCAGCGGACCGAAGCAGCGCTCACAGACGTACTTCGCCTCGAGCGGGTAGACCGTCTTGCATTCCTTGCATTTCAACGACTCGGGCGGCATATGAAAAAACCTCCGCCGGGTTTCCGTGGCAGAGGTTGAAGAACCGCCGAACCACATCTCCCAGGCTTGTTGCTTGCCTGATGGAATTGGCACCTTCCCCTTACGGGGGGTTGCCGGGGCTTCGTCGGGCCATAACCCTCCACCCCTCTGGATGCGTACTGCTATGTCGGCGAAGGAGTATACGCAGTCCTGTGACGGAGCTGCAACGCGGGATTCCGGAAATCGCGCCGGGCGGGGTAGAATCACGGTTGTGCCGCGTGAGACGACCGATCCGATGAGCGACGAGCCGCGAAGTCCGCATGCCGAGCTTGCCCAAGCCTCGCTTCGTTCGCGTTCCACGCGGCCGCGGTCCGATCGCGTCGCCTCAGGCCGAGCCTGAGAGCACCGCCCCGGAGGTCCTCGAGGGCTCCGGCGTCCGCTGGGTCCACGTCGAGCACCCCGAGCACAGCCACCGCGCGTGGCTGGAGGAGCGCTTCGACTTCCACGCGCTCGACTACGAGGACGTCTACTCGCGCAACCAGCGCCCGAAGATCGACGAGTACGACGACTACCTCTTCATCGTCCTCTACTTCCCCCGCTTCGACAAGCAGGTCGGCCGCCTCAACGCCGCCGAGCTCGACCTGTTCGTCGGCCCCGACTTCCTCGTCACGCTGCCCAACCAGCCGCTGCAGCCGGTCGAGTGGCTGTTCGAGCGCTGCCGCACCAACGACGAGCTGCGCGAGAGCTGGTTCTCGAAGGGGACCGGCTACCTGCTCTACAAGATCATCGACGCCTGCGTCGACGCCAGCTTCCCGATGCTCGCGAAGATGGGCAACAAGCTGGAGCGGATCGAGGACGAGATCTTCGCCGGCAACTCGGCCGAGGTCGTGCGCGACATCTCCAACGTGAAGCAGGAGATCATCAACTTCCGCAAGGTCGTGCGGCCGCAGCGCGCCGTCTTCGGCGACCTGGAGCGGACCAAGCAGCGCTACCTCGCCGACGACCTCGACGTCTACTTCGACGACATCAACGACGCCTCCGAGCGCGTCTGGCAGATGCTCGAGACCTACAAGGAGACGGTCGAGGCGCTCGAGGCGACCAACGAGTCGGTCCTCTCCCACCAGCTCAACGACGTCCTGCGCGTGCTGACCGTGCTGTCCGTCGTCTTCCTGCCGCTGACGCTGATCGCCTCGATCTTCGGCATGAACGTGCACGTTCCGGGCGAGGGTGACATCGCCCCGTTCTGGGTCGTGATCGGCGTGATGCTCGCCGTCGGCGGCGGGATGCTCGCGTTCTTCCGCAAGCGCCGCTGGCTGTGACGCGCCGCGTGCGTAACGCGGGCGCGGCGGCGGAGTAGAAAGGTCGTGGCCGCCACTTCCTTCGCCTCGCTCGAGCGTCTCGCCGAGACGTTCGGGTCGACGAAGCCGAGCAAGCGCATGCTCGTCATCGTCAACCCGTACGCGACGACCGTCTCAGAGCGACTCAAGCACCTGGTCGTCTACGCGCTGCAGGGTCGCTACCAGGTCGACTCGGTCGAGACGCAGGCGCGCAACCATGCGACGGAGCTGTGCCGCGAGGCCGCGCAGGAGGGCTACGACGTCGTGTGCGCCTTCGGCGGCGACGGCACCGTCAACGAGGCCGCCAACGGCCTCGCCGGCTCCGAGACGCCGCTGACCTGCCTGCCGGGCGGCTCGACCAACGTCTTCGCGCGGATCCTCGGGATACCGAACGACGTCGTCGACGCGACCGAGCACCTGCTGCGGCTGGCCGACGACTTCAGCCCGCGCGCGATCGACCTCGGCGTCGTCAACGAGCGCCGCTTCCTCTTCACCGCCGGCATCGGCCTCGACGCGAGCGTCACCGAGCGGGTCGACGCGAAGCCGCGCCTGAAGGCCCGCTTCGGCCCGTGGTTCTACTCGGTCGCGGCCGTCTCGGCCTTCAACCGCAACTACCTCGTCAAGCCGCCGCGCCTGGTGACTGAGGTCGCCGGCGAGCGGATAGAGGGCGTCACCGCGATCGTCCAGAACACGACGCCCTACACCTACTTCTCGCGCCGCCCGATCGAGCTGGCCGAGGAGGTCGCGCTCGACGACGGCACGCTCGCCGGCGTCGTGCTGAGACGGGCCAGCCTGCTCGACATGCCGACCGTCACCTGGCGCGCGCTCTCGGGCAGCGCCCGGATCGTCAAGCACCGCCGCGTCTCCGCCTTCGCCGGCGCGGAGGAGCTCACGATCCGCTCGCTCGACGACCGCGGCCTGCCGCTGCAGGTCGACGGCGACTTCCTCGGCGCCGTGCCCGAGGCGTCGTTCCGCATCGACACCGGCGCGCTGCGGGTCATCGCGTAGGCCGCGGCCTGCCGATCACTGGCGCTTTGTCGTCGCATAGCGACGAAAACCAGCCAGTGATCGGTTCCAAGCCAAGCGGTATGTAGGATCGCGGCCGTGCGAGCCCTCTTCCCCGCCCTCCTCGCGGCAGCCGTCGGCGTCGGCATCACCGCGCCGGCGGCGCTGAGCGCGCAAGTGCCCACCATCGCCGGCTGCCCCGTCATGAGCCCCAGATCGGCCTGGAACCAGCGGGTCGACCGAGCGCCGGTCGCGAGCAACAGCGCCGCGCTGATCCGCAGCATCGGGCTGGACGCGAGCTTCCATGCCGACTTCGGCTCGGGCACCTGGGACGGCGGGCCGATCGGGATCCCCTACGTCGTCGTCAGCGCGGGCCAGAGACGGGTCCCGCTCAGCTTCGACTACGCGAGCGAGTCCGACCGCGGCCCGTACCCGATCCCGCCGAACGCCCCGATCGAGGGCGGCCCGCGCGCCGACGGCGACCGCCACGTGCTGGTCGTCGACCGGGACTCCTGCAAGGTCTACGAGGTCTACGCCGCCTATCCGCAGGCGGGTGGCGCCCGCTGGAGCGCCGGCTCGGGCGCGATCTTCGACCTGCGCGGCGGCGACGCCCAGCGCCCGCGCGGCTGGACCTCGGCCGACGCGGCCGGCCTGCCGATCCTGCCGGGCCTCGCACGCCACGAGGAGGTCGCC